>JAESQQ010000203.1 GCA_016765095.1 Planctomycetota bacterium
CCCCGCGCCGACCGACGCCGGCGCCTTCGGCGGAGGCTCCGTTGGGCCCTCGGGCTGGGCGGGTTCCTGGCAGTCTCGGCCGGGCTGGAGATCACCGCGCGCGTAGCCGTTCCCCTCCACCCCAGGGGTTGGTTCGTGGCCGGGCCGTCACCGGATCGCTACTTCGTTCCAGCCCCGGGCCTGACCTACACCCTCGGCGGGTCGACTTTCACCCACGGTCCACTCGGGACACCGCTCGGCAGCGCCAGCCGAAAGGGCGACGGGCGCCGTCGAATCGCGTTCCTGGGCGACTCGGTGTGCTACGGATTCTATGCGTCCGGCGAGGAGAATCTCTCGCGCCGGGTCGAGGCCGGCCTCGGCGCGCAGAGGGTCGAGAGTCTCAACTTCGGCGTTCCGGGCTACAACGCACACATGGTCTCGGCGACTCTGCGGGAACACGCCCTCGAGTTCGGCCCCGCGGCTGTGATCTACGTGTTCCACGAGAACGACTTGACCAACGCCACCCACGCCGACGCCTTCCGAGCGCGGCCGTCGCTGTTTCGCGAGCGCTACGACCCACCGGCCTCGGTCTGGAAGCGGATCTTGACGTCTAGCCGGGCGGTGACTTTTGTGATGGACCGCTCGCGAGGGGGCAAGGGGGGCGGAGGAGAGACGGGCGAGAGCGGAGCGGAGGGCAAGCGAGAGCCTCCAGAGGCGTACACGCCATGGGGCACAACCCTTCGCTCGCTCTTGTTCACAGACGGCCGCCACCGTCGCTACTTCCGCGAGCACCTGAGCGCCATGCAGGCGGCGTGTGCGAAGCGCGGCGTTCCCTTTGCGCTCTTGTTTGTTCCGCGCGAGGAGACGATCTACCTCGACACGGGAGGCGTCTACCGCGACGAGCTTCGCAAGCTCTGTGGAGAGGTCGGCGTCGCGTTCCTCGACGGTCAAGCTGCCTTCATGCCTCGCTCGTCCGAGCAGCTCTACGGTGACGCCACCCACCCCAACGGCCGCGGGCACGCGGCGCTCGCGACCCTTTGCTTGCCCTGGCTCCGAACTGCTCTTGGGGACTTGTGAAGATCCTCCACTTGGGGAAATACTATCCACCGGCCCTGGGCGGGATCGAGATCCACGTCCAGGCCCTAGCTCGTGGCCAGGCGGCGCTCGGGGCTGACGTGACGGTGGTCGCGGTAAACCACACCCGAGGCGAAGACGACACGACCTATCGAGCCCTGGCGCGGACTCGGACCGTTGAGGAGCAGGACGGAGCTGTGCGAGTCGTGCGCGTGGGTCGGTTGGCTTCGATCGCTCACAAGCTGAGCGTCGCGCCCCGTCTGCCCTTCCTCCTCCGGCGCCTCGGCCGAGAGGCGGACTTGATCCACCTTCACTGCCGCAACCCGACCATGTCGGCAGGCCTCCGCGCGATCGGGCGGCTCCCCGCTCCGCTCGTGATCACGCACCACAGCGACGTCGCTCGCCAGCGGATCTTGCGCCGAGCGCTGCTGGCTCTCGAGGGCCCCCTCTACCGGCGGGCGCGCCGAATCCTGGCGACGTCTCCCGCCTACGCGCAGGGCTCAGCCGTTCTTCAGGACCACATGGAGCGGGTCCGAGCCCTCCCGCTCGGGATCGATCTGGCGCCCTTTGCCAGCCCTTCGCCCGAAGCCCTGGCGGAGGCTGCGAGCCTGCGAGAGCGCTACCCAGGGCCGCTGTGGCTGATGGTCGGGCGGCTCGTCTACTACAAGGGGCACGAGGTGGCGCTCGACGCGCTCAAGGGTCTCCCCGGGACGCTGATCGTGATCGGGACCGGGCCCTTGGCCGGATCGCTTTGGGAGAGCGCGCAGCGGCTCGGCCTGATCAAACGAGTCGTGTTCCTAGGCGAGGTCGAAGCGAGCGTTCTCGAGGGCGCTTATCAGGCGGCGACCGCGTTCTGGTTCCCCTCGCTGGCGCGAAGCGAGGGGTTCGGCTTGGTGCAAGTCGAGGCCATGGCGAGCGGGACGCCGGTGATCAACACCACGATCCCAGGCTCGGGGGTTCACTGGGTCAGCCCGCACGAGGAGACGGGATTGACGGTCCCCGCAGTGGATCCCGCGGCGTTTCGGGCCGCAGCCCAGCGCCTCCTCGACGAGCCGGAGCTGGGCCCCTCGCTGGGGGCGGCGGGCCGGGTCCGAGCCGCTGAGAAGTTCAGTCGCGAGCGAATGGCGCGGACCTCACTCGCGCACTACCGCGAGGTGCTCTCGTGAGCACCGCGCAGCGGACGGTCCTTCGCCACGAGATCGACGCGGGGGGGGGAGTTCGCCCCAGCCTCTGGCGGCGAACACTTGGGCCTTACCTGAGCACCGTGCCCGAGGTTCTCCTCGTGTTCCAGTTCGCGTGTCAGGTCGCTATGCTGCTGGACTTCTTGGGACCCCTCCGGCGGCTGCTCCGGATCGCGACGTTCGCCTCGAGCGGTCTCCTTCTCGTCTGGCTCTTGGTCTTTCACCGTTCAGGAAGAGGTCACCCGGCGACGCTCGTGGCCTACGGCGTCATGGGCCTGCTCTGTCTTGGGCTGCTGCACCCCGAAACGAACACCCTGCTGGCCGCGCTGGCTCAGATCGCGATGTACCTCACGATCCTGGCCCCCTTGTTCTGGGTCCCCAGAATCCGGGTCGACCTGCACTCCCTCCGGAGGGTGCTCCTGCTGCTGCTCGCCTTTCATGCCGTGAGCTCGCTCTTTGGTGTGCTCCAGGCGAGCTTCCCGGGTCAATTCATGCCGAGTCCGGCGTTCGCGGCGGGCGAGAACTACGAGATCAAGCTCGCGTCGGGCGCCCGCGTCCTGCGCCTAATGGGCCTGACGGACACTCCGGGCGGGGCCGCGACGTCTGGGTTCTACGCGGTGCTCCTGGGGGTCGCGTTCCTGGTCTCTGAGAAGACTCGCAAGCTGCGCGTGGCGTCTTCGGTCGCGATCACGCTCGGCATGTTCTGCCTCTACCTCGCGCAGTCGCGCTCTCGCTTCGTGTTGACCGCGATCTGCGTCGCGGTGTTTCTCGCCGTCCTGGCGTATCGAGGACAAGTCCGTCGCTTTGCGACGGCGGTCGTGATCGGCTCCGTGCTCGTGCTTGGCGCGTTCAGTTGGGCGGTCAGCGTTGGCGGTGAGAGCGCGAGCAAGCGCCTCGGGACGCTCGCGACGACAGACCCGGCGGGGCTCTACGCGCGGAATCGGGGGTACTACCTCAACAAGACGATTCTCGAATTGGCGCCAGAGAATCCGTTGGGAGCGGGGCTTGGGCGTTGGGGCATGATGAACGTTTACTTTGGTGATTCGGCCGCCAGCGCGCCGATCTTTGTGGAGATTCAGATCACGGGTTGGGTGGTCGACGGCGGGTATCCGATGCTCTTCCTCTACGGCGGAGCGCTCCTGCTCGCGCTCTGGGTCAGCTGGCGGCTGGCGGTTCGGGGGAGCCTCAAGGACTCGCTCTGGCTCTACGCGACCCTCGTGTTCGCCTATGACTTGGGGGCCGTTGCCTGGTGCTTTAGCTATTCGGTCTTCATGAGCCAAATGGGACTCGAACTCTGGCTCCTCAACGCGCTCTTGTTTGGGGCCTACGTCTCCCGGCAGCCCGTCCGCTCGCGCCGGGAGGTCGAGCCGTGGGAGCAGCGGGCGCTGGGTCGAGTCGAGCGCCGCCCATGAGGCGCCGCCCCTGGCTGATCGTGACCGGCGACTTCACCCCGACGGGCGGCATGGACCGCGCGAACCACGCGTTGGCGAGCTACCTCCTCCGGCAAGGCGAAGAAGTCCACCTCGTCGCTCACCGTGTGGCAGAAGACCTGCGGGCCGCCGGGGCCCAAGTTCACCTGGTTCGAAAACCGCTCGATAGCTACTTCCTGGCCGAGCCCTTCCTGGACCGAGCAGGACAGCGCTGCGCCCGGCGGCTGGGCGCGCGCGGGGTGCGGGTCGTGGTCAACGGGGGGAACTGCCAGGCCGAGGGGGCTTGCTGGGTCCACTACGTGCACGCCGCTTGGGAGGCGCCGAAGGCTGGCGGGCTCCGCGGGATCAAGGCAGCCGGCCACAGGGCTCGCGCGCTCCGTCTCGAGCGCGAAGC
>JAESQQ010000204.1 GCA_016765095.1 Planctomycetota bacterium
TCTCCTCTTGACCTTCCCTACGTCAGGCGCTGTAAACCCCGCACCCTACAGATCGCAAGAGGGCCCCTCCGCAAGGCACCCTATTGGACGGCTCACAACACGCTTTGGTAGGGGCGCCCAGCCCCCAGACCTTGCCGCTCGGCCTCTTTAGAGCCTCCCGCGCACGAAGCGTATCGCGGAATCGCGCCCTTCCATTTAGTGGGGTGTCGCTAACCAGGGGAGATTGGCGGAGTGATCGCAGGCGCTCCGGGGGCGGCTCCACCCGCCGTACGGGGTCGGGCTCTGGCCGCCGAGCCGCACGGAGTGCTCGATCCAGGCGCCCCAGGCGTTTTGGACTCCGCGGAGGTGTCCTCGGGCGCCGCACTCATGGCAGTTGAAGGCGCGGGCGTCGGTGCGGGCGGGGAAGACCACGCTGGCCGGGACCGGCGCGCAGGCCAGGATCAGAGTCAGCCCGAACACCGCGAGGCGTCCGCGCGCGACGCTGCGTTCGCGGCGCGGGCCTTCGAGGTGGAACAAACCCGAGAGGAGGCTCCCCCACCCCGTGATCAAGAGCATGAGGGGAAACGCGAGCAGGAGGGGATTCCAGCCAGGCGCGAGGCTGTAGAGCGCTGTAGATGCAGCGAGGGCCGCGAGGAGCGCAGACGTTCCGAGGAGGAGGAGCGCGCTCTGCTCGGGCGTGCGCGGCTCGAGGCGGGGGACAGGACCAGGCAGGGGGAGGCGTGCGGAGGCGCGGCTCATGCCGATCCTCGCTGCTTGGCTTGCGGGAGGTGGCGCGTCGTTCGGGCCAGCGCGCTCTGGGGTCCAAACTCCTCACGGACCTTGGGGAAGGGGAATCCGACGACTTGAATCAGCCCTCGGTGGTCGAGACGCACCTCAGCGTGGTTGGGCTCCGTGAAGCGGGGGTCGTCTGGGGAGTAGGCCAGGCTGAGGAAGTGCAGGGTCTGGTTGGTCGAGCCGATCCAGCGGAGCGAGGTCGTGTAGCGCTCAACTTCGTAGCGCCCGTCGACGAGGAGGTCGACCTCCTCGAGGAGCTTCGAGTCTCGCGCTTTGAGCTCCGCACGGGTGTAGCCGCTAAAGGCCATGACGGTCAGGCCGGCCTCGCGGACGCGCCGGCAGAACGTGGCCAGCGCGGCGTCCTGCTCAAAGGGCTCTCCCCCGACGAGGGTCAGCCCTTCGAGCCCGGGGTGGCGGGCTCGGGCGCCGGAGAGGCGCTCCCAGAGCGCGTCTTGGCTCCAGTCCTCCCCTCCCGCAGCGCTCCAGAGGTGTGGATTGCAGCAGTCGGCGCAGCCCAGGGAGCAGCCTTGGGTCCACAAGACGAAGCGCAGCCCAGGCCCTTCGGCCTCGGTGGCGTCGATCAAGCTGCCCAAACGCACGTTCAAGGGGACCTCTCCCTACTCATAGACGTAACCGACGGCCGCGACTTGCGCTGGTGTTTAGGTCCAGCCAGGAATTCGGGGTTGGGCTACTCGCTGATCTTGATCACGAGCTCGAACTCGCCGCCCTCGCGGCTCTCGCGCATTTCGGTCACGGAGCCCATTCGGCGCGCCTTGCGCTTGAGGGACTCGGCGTAGACGGCGGCAATGACCTCGTTGACCTCTTCGGTTCGGGCTTGCTCGCTCTCTTCGAGGGTCTCCGCGATTTCGCGCTGCATCGTCCGCTGGACTTCGTCGCGCTCCTCGTGGGTGACTTCAATCGAGCGCTGGAGGGACTCTTGCTCCTTCTTGCGGCGCGCGTCGGGGTCTTCGAAGTCCCGGTCGCCTCGAACCGTGATCACGCGCTCGCGCTCGACTTTTCGTTGGAGCTCTACTTTGGCCTCGTGGGTCATGGCGTCGAGGTCGATCTGTTGGCGGACCTTGCCGTCGGTCTTCTCCCAGACTTGGCCCTCGCTGCCCTCGACTTCTTCCCAGCCTCGGGCGCGGAGCTCCTCGCGGATGATCTCCTGCTGCTCGTCGCAGGGCACGATCTCGGTGAGGCTCAAGGACTTGGTCCGCTTGTCGGCGGCGTCGACGGTCTCGCTCACCGAAGCGGAGACCCGAATCACGTAGCTCTGGCTCATGGCGGAAGTGTACACCTCCGCCGCGCTCCGATAAGGGGCGGGCCTGTGCTGCCTCCCACTCGGGGCGTAGAGGTGGTGAAATGGCTCCGCTGGAGGCCTCCTCTTGAACACGTCCCAAACAAAGCCCCTCGCCATGGCCGCTGCGGCGGGGGTGGTTGGACTGGTCTGCTTCCTCGTCGGTCGCTGGACGGCCCCGAGCGCTCCTCCCGAAGTCGTGACCAAGACCAAGCTTGTGGCGGAGCCGGGCAAGACCCGCCTGGGCGTCGAAGCGCCTCCGCGCCAGTCCGATCCCCGCGCCGGGAATGGCCACGCCGGCGAGAGCCGAGGGAGCCAGCGCCCTGTGCTAGCGCTGCCCAAGCCCGGGACGCCCCTCGACTTGAACAAGGTCTTCACGGCAGCCAAGCAGGCCTTTGCGGCGCCGGACGATCACCACGTCGCGGAGGCCGCGACGGCCGCAGCAGGTGAACTCGAGATGCGGCTCCTGACAGACCCCGCCGCGCTGGAGGCTGCGATGAAGCGCTTTCCTCAGTTGACCGACCAGGCCGAGCTCGAGGTCCTGGCCGCCGTCTTGGGTCGAGTCCGCGACCCCGAGGTCGAGCAGCTCGCGATTCGCTACGCCAAGGATCGGAGCAATCTGATCCGGAGGGCGGCTGCGCTCGACATTCTCGACGCCCTCGACACGCCAGACGCGCGGCCCGTGGCGCTCGACGTGCTTGACGAGGCTCGCGACGTCAACGTCCGGCGCGCCGCGTTGCGAGCGATTCCCGAGCCCCAGGGCGCGTCGCAGGACGAGGCCGCGCGGGTCGTGGCGACGTTGACCCAGATCCTCGCCAACGACCTCGACACGGAGCTGCGCCGGCGCTCAGCCGTGATGCTCGGGACCTGGGCGCGGAATCAAGCGGACCTCCAGCCGGTGATCAACCACTTGATCGGCGACAACTCGATCGACGTCCGGGCCGGCGCGGCCTTCGGCCTCGAGCTCTCGCGGAGTCGGGATTCGGCCGTGCTCGACGCCCTGACGCGGGCCGTGCTCAACGCTCAGGAGGATCCCCTGGTCCGCGAGAACGCCTGGAAAGCCCTCGGGGCGATCAGCCCACTTCCCCCCGCCGCTCACCAGGCCTATCAGGCCTACTACGACGAGCGAGAAGCCCTCGGGGAGGGCGGAGGCGGTTGAGTGACCCGGCCTCCGCTGGACGCTCTCCCGAGCTGACGCCCGGGGCCTTGACTCGGGCGCTGTTGGCAGCGGGAGTCGATCGCTCCCGGGTCCAGGCTGGCTACGATCGTGCGTCAACGACAGGCCTCGGCTACCGCGAAGCGCTGCTTGCGGTCGGCGTCGACTGCGACCTCTACCTCGGCAGCACGCCAGGCGCGGGGGAGGGCGCCCTCCCGGCGCGCCTTGAGGACTACGAGATTGGTCGCAAACTGGGCGCGGGAGGAATGGCCGCGGTCTACGCCGCTCGTCACCTTCCGACAGGGAGCGAGCGCGCTCTCAAGCTCCTCCGCGCCGACGCCGGGGACGAGCTCGTCGAGCGCTTCCAGCGCGAGGCCGAGGGCATGGCGGCAGCCGCTCGTCACCCCCACGTCGTCGGGATTCACGCTGCGGGGCGATCCGGCGTTTGGCTCTGGATCGCTATGGATCTCGTCGAGGGGGGCTCGCTCGCGGATCGCCTCACCGAGGGTCCGCTCTCGATCGAGGACGCTCGCCGAGTCACCCTGGGTCTGGCCCGCGGGTTGGCTCACGCCCACGCCGTCGGGGTCCTGCACCGAGACCTCAAGCCGGACAACGTGCTCCTCGACGAGCAGGGCGAGGCCCTCTTGGTCGACTTCGGCTTGGCTCGACTGACCTGGCAGCACTCGCTGACTCAGACGGGCGTCTTGCTCGGGACCCCGGCCTACATGGCGCCCGAGCAGGCACACGGCGAGAGCGTTGACGAGCGGGCGGACGTCTACGCCTTGGGCGGGATCCTCTACCACTGCCTGACGGGCGAGGCGCCCTACGCTGCCCCGACGCTCCTGGGCCTCCTCGACCAGGTCCTCAACAGCCCCGTGCCCCGAGCGCGATCTCTGCGAGCCGAGGTCCCGGCCGAACTCGACGCGCTCTGCGCCGCAGCCCTCGCCAAGGACGCCGCGGATCGGCCGCCTTCGGCCGAGGTGTTCGCAGCCGCCCTCGAGGGCCAAGCTCAGTTCACGCCACCCACGCGCGCGGGGTGGCGGTCGCTGGTGGGAGCCCTCCTCGCGGTCGCGGCCCTTGGAGGAGGCCTCTGGGTGACTGCGGTCCTCGAGCCCTCGGACCGAGCCGCGAAGCCTGCCGACTCCGGGCCGGCTCCCTTCGAGGAGATCACTCGACGGGTGTTCGCGGCGGACGACTCCGGCGGCGCGCAGGACCTCGACCTCCTTCGGTCGCACTTGGCCAATATGTCTCGCTTGGACACGAGGCGAGGGGAGGTCGAACTGGCGATCGGCCTCCTCCGGCTCGAACTCGAGCGGAAGGGCCCGAGTCGACTGCCCAGCCTGAACTCTGAGGCCCAGGGGTTCCTCCGCGCCGTCGAGGACCTTCAGGTCAGAGGGCGAGTCCAGGGAGGCTCTCTCGAGAGGCTCAGCGCTCAGGCGGAGAGCCTCGGCCTCTCGGGTTGGGTTCCCCGCTGGACGGTGCGAAGCGAGGTCCTCCGGGCGACGAGCCTCATCGTCGGGGCTCGCGGGGGCAAGGCGCTCGAGGCCCTCGAGCACCTCAGCGGGGCGCGACCTGGCGCGTCGGCGTTTGGCGAAGCGGAGCTGGCCCAGGCGCAGCGGGCCCTCGCGTCTCGACCCGACCTACTGGCTGGGCTCGAGCGGACGCTTGACGTGGCGGCGCTGGCTGCCCTCGACGAGGTCATAGCCTGGTGCGATCAAGCAGGAAAGAGCGGGACAGGGAGAGACGCCCCCACGAGCTTGCTCGTGATGGGCTCGCTCGCGTGGCGGGTTCAGTGCCTCAAGGGCGCACCGATCGAGCTGAGCCTCTTCGCGGCCCGGCTCTCGGACCCCGACGCCATGGAGGCGACCCTCGCTTTCCCGGGGGAGAAGCAGCGTCCCCTTCACCACGGGCTCTTGGCTCCCAAGGATCGGTCGCTCGCCCTGGTCAGTGGTGGCTTCGAGGGCGCTGTCGCGCTCGCCTTCACGGCTGCACCTGCTGACCGTCCGCTTCACACGGCGCGGATCTCAGCGCTCTGGGCAGACCAACTTTGTTACTGCGACCCCGAGCGCTTGATCGAGGTCTCCCCGGTGATCTTGGCGCGAATCTCCCTGGAGCGGCCGATCGAGCGGTCGAGCGTTCACGAGACGACCGCCGCTGCTCACGTTCGGTTGGCGACGAAAGGAACTCCCGGTTGGGGTCCGCACCTCGAGCGAGCCAGAGAACACCTCGAGCTGGCGCTCGGGCCCGGGGGACTCACGAACGCGTTCCACGTCAACTACCAGCAGGGCCTGGTCGCGCTGATGCAGCGCGACGCCACCGGGGCCTACCGGGGCTTCTCCTCCTTCCACCGTTGGACCGTTCTCCAAGGCGGGCAGGACGTCTGGCAGGGGCGGCGACTCCACGCGCTCAACGACTGCGCGACGCTTCTCGCGCTGACGGCTCCCAAGTCACGCCGGTTCAACGGCCGCGCGGCCCTCGCCAAGGAGGCCGCGCGCCGCTTCATGGCGCTCCCACAGACGAGTCGAAGCAAAGGTTGGCACGACGGGACCTTCGTCCTGATGGCTGGGCTGGTTCGCTTCCTCGGGCGGGATCCGCAGGCGAAGAAGACCCTCAGCGGGGCCCTCACGGACTGGGAAACCGATCGCCTGGCTCGGTTCGAGATCGAGAACCTGATCGCGACTTCCCCCCGCCCCTCGCCCAAGGTCGCCTGGGACTTGCTGCGAAGGCTGCTGAACCACCACGAGACCGAGGTCTACCCCGAATAAGTCTCAGGGCGACGATCTCGCGCGAGGGCCCAGCCGGACGGGTCCCGCCCCGCGAGCGAATCGAGGTCGAGGTCGGCGATCACGAGTTCGGGGTGCGAGCAGAGGTTCTCCGCCCGGCCGTCGGGTCCGACGAAGTGGCTCCGGCCGAAGAAGGGCTGGTCCCAAGGGGGTTCGCTCCCGACTCGGTTCGAGCCGCCAATGAAGACTCGCTGACGGCAGGCGTCGACGGCGAACTCCAGCTCCCACATTCGTTCGCTCTTGGCGCCGAAGGTGACCGCTGGCGAGACGACGAGTTGAGCGCCGTTGCGAGCGAGGGCCGAGACGACGCCTTCGAAGTGGCGGTCGTAGCAGATCGCGACGCCGATCCGGCCGACGGCCGTCTGGTAGACCGGGAAGTGGGGATTGGAGCTGAGCTGACGCTCGCTTTGCCAGCCCAAGCCGTCGCTGCGCTCGTAGTAGAAGCCCTCGGAGAACAGGCCCTGTTCGTTCTCGCCGTTTGGAACGTGCGCCTTGCGGAAGAGCCCGAGCGGCTCGCCGTCGGCGTCGACGACGAGCGCGGTGTTAAAGCGCTTGCCGGTCTTGGCGCAGAGCTCATAGAGCGGCGCCACGATCACCATTCCGAGGGCCCGCGCGGCAGCGCGGACCTCGCGAGCGCTCGGGCCCTCAAGGGGATCCTCCGCCAGCCCACGCCAGACTGGGTGTTGAGTCAGGGCGAAGTAGGGTCCGGCGAACAGCTCCCCAAAGCAGATCAACTCGGCGCCGAGCCCCCGGGCCGCCCGCGCCAGCTCAAGGTGGTGAGCGACGTTCTGCGCGCGGACCTCCTCAAGGTGCTCCTTGATCTCCTCGAGCCGTTCGAGGGAGGGCATGGGGCGGTAGACGTTGGCGGTCTGAGTCAGGGCTGCGCGCACAGGCTCAGGTTACGACCTGGGGGGGTCGCCAGCGCACGTGGGCGTTGGAGGCAATTGCCGCTTGGATCAGACGGTGTGCAGGATGATCTTGGAACTTCTGGTCGTCGCGTTCGGTTGAAACGGAAGGTCCTTGTGCGGGGGAGACAGATCCCTAGCATTCCGGTTCTCAATGGAGCCCAAAGAATGAACCTACGACCCCTTATCGTGTTCTTCCCCGTCCTCTTGCTGGGCTGCCCCGGGTCGGGGAGCGGTTCCCAGCCAGTTGCCGACGCCTCCCAGATTCAGGCGCAGAAACTCACGGACCTGACCTGGGCAAACTCCCAGTTTGGCGAGAAGACCGCTCAGCCCAGAGCTGTCGGGATTACGGTTCCGGGGCCGGGCGTGCTCCACCTCCGCTTCCTTGAGCGGGACAAGGTGATCTGGGAGCAGGCCCTCACCCTGGAGACGACCAAGCAAACCCAGCTTCGCTTGGCCGTGAGCACCCGGCGTGAGCGGCCCCCAGTTGGGGAGGTCAAGCTCCCCGAAGGCGAACTGCCTGGAGGGAAGGAGGCTGCTGCTGCGCCGACGCCCACGACCTTCCACTTCGAGCTCGTGGCCGAACTCGCACCCGGAAAATCCGTCCGGCACAAGTTCAAGTTGGATCAGCCAGGCGACGAGAACTTCTCTAGCGCAGGAATGGGCTTGGGGACCCTCGCTGTGCCCACGCTGTCTGTCGCGCCGGGAGAGGACCTCTGGCTGTGGACTGTCACGCACGGCCCTGGAATGAACCGCACCAAGGCTAACGTCGGCTTGAGCCTGTTGACGATGAGCTCCATCAAGGTCGACCCCGCGACTGGCGAACCCAAGTTCAAAGCTGGAGAGAAGCCTCTGGCCGAGTATCCAGCCCCCGTCTGGCAGCTCGTCGTCCGGTTCGAGGGGCGCTAGGCACGATCATTGAGGACTCTCACCACGCTGCTTCTGGCGTTCGCCAGCCTTTCGCCGATGGCGCGTGCTCAGGCTCCAAGCGAGGAGGAGGACCCCGAGGTTCTCCTCGCACTGCTCAGGAGCGAGGACAGAATGGTCTCGGCTCGAGCCGGCCTCAACATCGCCGTTCATGGCGAGGTGTGCGTCGCCCCGATCACCTCCGCACTCGCCACCCTCCCTCCGTCCTCTCGATGGAAGTTGCTCTTGCAACTGACCAGGATGGGGGCCGAAGCCAAGGGAAGCGTCTCCGTCCTCAGCTCGCTGATCGCTGAGGAGTCGTTGGCCTGTCGTGCCTTGGGCGCGATCGGCCCAGAAGCGCGCTCCGCGATCGGGCCCCTCAAGAAGCTGCTGGCGAATCCGAAGGCTGACCTCGGATGCCGGCAGGCGGCAGCGATCGCCCTTGGGCGGCTTGCCGCGGACCCGCGAGAGGTCAGGCCGGCTCTCCGGGCGGCGCTTCGAGAAGGGGGCTGGCTGTCCCATGGAGCTTTGGAAGGCCTCTACTGGGTAGGCCCCGAGCCCTCGGTTCTACCCGAGCTCAGGCGCTACATGCGACACAAGAGAGTTCGAGTCAGGAAGGCGGCTGTCCGCGTCGCAGCGCGACTCTGCCCTAAGGCTCCTGGGCCCAGCCTGGCCATACTAGAGAGCGCGCTCACAGACTCCAACAAGCAGATCCGGAGCGAGGCAGCCCGGCAGCTTTGCTATCTCGGCTGGCACGCCGTGCCTGCGCTCGAGAGCCTTGAGAAGGCCTTGGTCGACTCGACGCTCGAGGTCCGTCAGTGGGCTGTTTTCGCTCTCGCCGAAGCCGCAGCCGAAGGGGTCCCCTCCTTGCTCCGTGCAGCCCAAGGCGACGACCGAGCGGTACGAATGCTGGCTATGCGATCGCTGGGGCAGATGGGGCCACGAGGTCGGCGCGCAGTTCCCCTCCTGGCGCGGGCTCTCGTAGGCGCTGACTGGTATGAGAGGCGGGTGGCCATCGAGGCCTTGGGCGGGCTAGGCAAGTTCGCCGAGCCTGCTTTGGGAAAGTTGCTCGGAGTTGCGAGGGGGACCTTAGGCCTGAAGGCTCTCGACCCCGGGATGTCGATCGGCGTGGCAGCCCCCTTCGAGGCTCGCATTCGCCTCAGCGCGCTTCGAGCCGTGGAGCGAATCGGGCCCCAAGCCGCCAAGCTCGCCCGCCCTGTGCTTGAGGCGCTCTTGGCGGGCAAGCCGTCGGAGCAGAGCGCCTGGGCCGTCTGGCTCCATACCAAGCTGACGAAAGACGAGCCGAATCTCGCTTTCCTGAACAAGTGCCTCATGGATCCGCGGGCGGAAGTCCGGGCGGCTGCGGCCGAGGTCGCTGGGCGGCTCGGCACAACAGCAATTCCCTGCGCCGCCAAGTTGTTCAGGCTCGGCCCCGTCAGGAAGGTCACCCTGGGACGTGAGCGCATGTGGGTCGCCTTCGCCTTGCAAAGGGTCACCCGGGACTTCGACGCTATCCCCCACTTGCGGGGAGGTGTTCTTTCGAGGACCCCCTTGGTCCGCCGGGCAGCACTCAGCGCATTGGCCGCCCTTGGCACGGAAGGATCCTTGGCGGCCCCGGAGGTCTTCAAAGCGGCTGTTTGGCACGAGATGGAGGCGTTCCCGACGCTGGCTCGGCTCGGTCCCGGAGCTGACCCGGCCCTGGAATACCTCATCCAGACTTCCCTGAAAGGGAAGCCCTCGGCGTCACTTGCGGCTCGTCGGGCGCTGAAAGACCTCGGGCAGACGATTCCCGCCCTGGGGCTCCGAGGTAGGTAGGAGAGGGGCAGCGGCGCTAGGTGTGGAGTTCGGGGTCTGCTGCCTGGAGCTGCAGTCCTCGAGTCAGGTCCTTCAGTCCAGCTTCCAACTCGCCGGCTCCCGCTAGAACGATTCCTCGCTTCCCATAGTGACTCGCGACTTTGGGCTCGAGCGCCACCGCACGCTCGCAGTCGGGGAGTCCAGCCTTGGGGTCTCCGGCCATGGCCCTGCAGTGGCCGAGGTCAGCGTGAACGTGCGCCAGTTTGGGATCGAGGCGAACCGCCTCTTCCAAGGACCGAATCAAGCTCTTGGTAGAGCACCTCAGCTTCCCGCGCTTGCTCAAGGGCTTGGCCTCGAGCGGGGCCGGGGAGGAGGCAAAGAGCAACCAACAGGAGCCGAAGGGCCATTGATTCCTACCCTATCGCTCCGGACGCCAACTCCGCAAGCGAAGCCCAAGTCGGGGGGCAAGGGGGACGAA
>JAESQQ010000205.1 GCA_016765095.1 Planctomycetota bacterium
AGCAATGGGGTGTACCGCAACTTGTGATGGGCAGCACTAACGTCTCTCGCCCTGGCTCCAGGGCGATGGGAACTGGGGCCGCCGATTCGCTCTCGCGCCCGCCACGGCAGGGGTTAGGGCCCGGGATTAGGGTGGATCCAGCGGCGCCCCCTGCCGATAGGGGGAGAGCAGCCAAGAGGCTGTGGAGGTGTTCCCTTGATCGTGCTCGGGATCGAAACTGCGGGGCCAGTTGGCTCACTGGCTCTGCTGCTCGCCAATGGCGAGCAGCGTCTAGTTGAGTTCGCGGCAGCTGGGAAGCTCGGCGCCGAGTTGGCCCCGACGGTTCAGCGTCTCCTCAAGGACGCCGGCCTGGGGCCGAATTCGCCCCCCGACTTGGTCGTCGTCGACACAGGTCCCGGCAGCTACACCGGCCTGCGGATTGGCCTCGCGGCCGCCAAGGGGCTGGCCTTCGCCTGGAGCCGCCCCCTGATTGGGATCTCTGCACCTGAGGCCCTCTCGACCCACGCCGACCAGGCTCACCCTCGCGTGCTCTGCGCAATGGACGCCTCCCGCGGGGAGGTCTGGGCTGCCCTCTTTCAACGCCGACCCGACGGACGACTCGACCTCGTCGAGCCGGGTGAGCTCTACACCCCAGCCGTTCTCGCCAAGCGACTCACGAGCCCGACTTGGGTCGTGGGCGACGCCGCTCAAGCCGTCGCTGACGACGCGCGCGGGATCGTGGTCTCGAACGAGCCGGAGTGGCCCAACGCGTTGCAGGTGGCGGAGTTGGGGCGGCGGCGCTTCATGGCCGGCGCCCGCGACGAGGCGCTTCGTATGTGCCCGACTTACTACCGGCCTAACGAGGCGGAGGAGCAGCGCCGCAAGCGCTCCATGAAGGAGCAGCCCTCGAAGAAGAAGCGGTCCTCAAGGGGATGAGCGGGCGAGCCTGGGTTGAGCTCGACCTCGCCGCGGTCCGGCACAACGTGACTGTCGCTCGGGAACTCGCAGGGGTTCCCCTGCTCGCGGTCGTCAAAGCGAACGGCTACGGGCACGGCGCAGTCGACGTCGCGCGAGCAGCGCTCGCGGCCGGCGCCAAGGGACTTGGAGTCGCCACCGCGGAGGAGGCGCTGGAGCTCCGTGCGGCTGGGATCACTGGTTCGATCCAGATCCTTGGCTCGTTCCTCCCAGACGAACTGGCGGGCGCCGTCGAAGCACGCGCTTGCCTGACCCTCCACGAGCCCGAGGACCTCCAACGAGTTCGCCAGGCCGCTCGGCGTGCGGGGAGGCCGCTTCCGGTCCAGGTGATCGTGGACGTCGGCATGGCCCGCCACGGTGTCCCCCTAGAGGAGGCGCTCCCGCTTCTCGAGGCCGCCAGCCGAGACCCTGGCGTTCACTTGACCGGGCTCCTGACTCACCTGCCCTGCGCGACCGCTCCCGACTTGAGCCTGACTCGAGCCCGCCTGGCTCGCTTTCGGCGCTTGATCGCGTCGGCTGCGGTCTCGGGCGTCCTCCCTGCCCAGGTTCACGCCGCCGCCAGCGCTGCCTTGTTCCGGCTCCCCGAGGCGCGGTTGAATCAAGTCCGCGCCGGGATCGCGCTCCTAGGGCTGGATCCGGCGCAGTGCCTGGGAGAGCCGGGGGCCCGGCTTCGCCCGGCGCTCAGCCTGCGGGCTCAGGTCATGCGCACCCGCCAGGTCGGGAAAGGGGTCCCCGTCGGCTACGGCGGTCGCTGGATCGCGCCCCGCGAGACGACCCTCGCGCTCCTCGGCCTAGGCTACGGCGACGGATTGCCCTACCCGCTGACCCAGCAAGGCGCCGAGGTCTTGATCCGAGGCCAGCGCTGCCCCGTGGTCGGGAGCGTCATGATGGACTACACCGCGGTTGACGTGACGGACCTTGACGAAGTCCCAGCCCCAGGCGATGTGGCCACGATCGTGGGTCGCTGCGGCGAGGCCGAGATCACGCTCGTCGAACAAGCTGAGCGGGCGGGCCTGATCCCCTACGCGTTCAGCTGTGGCCTCGGAACTCGCCTCGACCGAGTCGTGTTGTCGGAGTCTGCGCCGGCCTTCCGACGAGTCGCTTAAAAGTCGCTAAGTTGTCGCGAAACGACTTGTCCGCTGTGGCGAGCGGCCGCCTCTTCGCTGCTCTCGGGTCCCTCCCAGCGAATCACGGCGTGGAGGATGCCGATCGGGACGAAGGTGATTAGCGCGAACAGCCCGCTCGGTCCCTCGAGGACTACCAGACCGATCGTCCCGACACAGATCCCCACGTAAGCGCTGAGGAGGGTCACGACCGAGACGTAGCGGAGGGCGACGAAGAACGCGGCCAGGCCCCCGAGCGCGAAGCGCGCGAAGGACCTCGCGCGCCGGGAGACTCCGGTCGCGGTGAGCGCTTCGCGCTCCTGATCGAGGTGCCAGGCGAAGTCGTCTGCGTTGGCGTAGCGCTCGGTCGGCTCGTAGGCGAGGGCCTTGAGCAGGATCGGGATCAGCGCTTCGGGGACCGTCTTCTTGAGCTCAGACGGCGTCGTGACTTTGCTCGGCCTGCGCCCCACGAGAACCTCGTGGAGGATCACGCCGAGCGCGTAGACGTCGCCGGCGGTGGTCGGCTCTCCGCCCTTGACGATCTCGGGCGCCATGTAGGCCATGGTTCCGCCTGTCAGGGCGTCTTGGCTCTGAAGCGACTGCTTGAGGCTCCGCTCGAGGCGTGCCTCGCGGAGGTGGCGAGCCAAGCCGAAGTCGACGAGCAGGGGCCGCTCCTCGTCGATCAAGACGTTGGCGGGCTTGAGGTCGCCGTGCACGACGCCGGCCGCGTGCACCAAGCCCACGGCGCGGACTAGGTCGCAAAAGAGCGCAACCGCCCGGGCCCGATCGTCGGGTCCCTTGAGGCGCTCGAGGCGGGAGCGAAAGCTCCCCCCTGGGATCCAGAGCGTCGCGAGGAAGTCCGCCCGCTCGTCCCCGCGAGCGCTCCCCGAGTAGAGCGCGCCGACCGCGACCTCCTGGCCGCGCCGAAAGGGAGACGCCTCGGGGCTGAGGTTCTGGGCGGTGCGCTGACGATCGCGGAGGTCCGCGAGAACGCGGGCCTCCTCAGCGAGCATCTGGGCGCCGACTTCTCCTCGGGCAAACTTGACGGCGGCGACCTCGGTCCGCCCTTGGGCTCGCCAGACCTCGCTAAAGGGACCCTCGGCCACGAGCTCTAGGAGCGTGAACCCGTCGTGCGACTGACCGACGGCGTGCTTGGCGCTGGGGGAGGGCTCTCTGCTCATTGCATCATGAACGTCCAGAGAGGGTGGCCCGGTCGTTTCTTATAAAGTCCCTCCGGGACGCCCATTAGCCAGGCGTTGATCGTGGTCATTCCGAGCAGGAGCCCAAGCGGGGCCGAGACCACGATCACGAGCGCCAGGATCCCGCCGATCTCGCCACCGGCGAGCATTCGACCGGCCCGGCTCTGGGCGAACGCCATCAGGAGCATGCAAATCGTGACGGTGCCCATGGCCACAAACAGCGCGCGCAGGCCTTGGCGCAAGACGCCCATTCGGCGCAGGAAGACCCGCCGGCGAGCGTGCCCGTTGCGGCGGGCCAGGCAGCGCCGCTCGGCCGTGATCATGCGCGCCAGGTAGGCCTCGACGTAGCGGAGGTCGGTCAGGCGGTTGAGGGGGTCCGCCTGGAGCAGGCTTCGAAGCAAGTCCTCGGTCCCCGGCGGGAGGTCGGGATTCACGTCTCGTGGGCTGACGCCAAAGGCCGGAGCCCGCCCGGTCAGCAGCTCGTGGAGGAGGACTCCGACGGCGTAGACGTCGCTCGGCGGGCCTGGCTGCCCGCCCTCGAACAGCTCCGGCGCCATGTAGTCCAGGGTCCCCGCCAGCGAGCGGCCGTCAATGCTCACGAGCGACTGCGCGAGCGAGCGCTCGAGGTTGGTCTCGACTTGGAGCCGACCGAGCCCGAGGTCGAGGATCTGAACGCGACCCTCGACGTCGACTCGGAGGTTGCCCGGCTTTAAGTCACCATGGGACAGCCCCTGAGCGTGCAGCCGGCCCAAGACGCCGACGAGGTCCGCCACGAGCTCGAGACCCTCCACGATCTGAGGCGGGGAGACCTCGCTCGGCGCCTCGACGGCGCGTCCTTCGACGTAAGGCATGACCAAGAAGGGCGGATCGTGCGTTAGGTAAGCGGCGAGAATCGGGACGACTTGGGGGTCGTCGATCTTGCTCGCGAGGTCAGCCTCCTGGCGGAGGTGCTCGACGAATCGCTCGACGCGCGGGAACTTGAGCGCCACGATCCGGCCGGTTTCGACTTCCACAGCCCGCCAGACCACGGAGAAACCGCCCGCTCCGGCCTCCTCCAAGAGGCGGAAGTCGCCCACGAATAGCTCTGGAATCAGCTCAATCGCCACGCCGCCAGCCTACCCGAGAGCTGCAGGTTCGCCCGACTAGGCCCGTCCCGCGCTGGTCGTGCTCGTGGGAAGCGGTTGAGGACGCGCCTAAGGTCCCGTCGCGACAAACGTCGGGCGGGGGTAAACCCCGCACCCTACAGATCGCACTGGCGCACCTGCAAGGGGGGCGCCCGAGTCGACCTCCAACGGCCCCTCGCGGCGGCTCGCAACACGCTCGGGTAGCCCCTCGCGGCGGCTCGCAACACGCTCGGGTAGCCCCTCGCGGCGGCTCGCAACACGCTCGGGTAG
>JAESQQ010000206.1 GCA_016765095.1 Planctomycetota bacterium
CGGAGGCTTCGTAGGGGCGGGGTTTACCCCCGCCCGCTGTCACTAGGAGCCAGGTGGCCCCTAGCTCAGCGGGCGTGAACAGAGGCTTCGTAGGGGCGGGGTTTACCCCCGCCCGCCGTCACGCCGCCTACCCAAGCCTTGGGGCGGGCCTGAGGCTGGACTTCGCGAAACAGGCACTCCATTAAGTTGAGCGCCGAGATCACGCTCTCGCGGCGGAGGCAGACTTCGTCTCCGAGCATCAAGTGGCGGTAGCCGAGGGTCAGGAGATAGGCGACGTCCGTGAGGTCCTGGGCGCTCGGTTCGAGATCCCAGGCTAGGGAGTTGAGGAGTCGGCTGGCGACGATTGCCTCGGGGTCGGTGGCCACGATCCGACGGAGCGCTCTCAGGAGGTGGTGGGGGCGCTCGAGCTCGAGGTAGAGGTCCCCCCGAGCTGCCATTAGGCGAGCGTTGAGGTTTACGGCCTGGGGAACGAAGCGGAGGCCGCGTCGACTCTCGATCTTGGCCACGAGCTCGACGTCGGGCAGTTCGCGGCGGACCGCGTCGAGGTCGCTCGACTCCTCCACGAAGCTCAGCATGACCTTGCGGAGGTCGAGCTCACGCATGGCCGCCAGGTAGGCCTGATCTGTCCGGGTCAGGAAGCCCAACACCCGGAGGCTGGGGTCTGGAATGTTGACGGATTCGCCAGGTCCGAGCACCCGGCGGGGGCCGTCCTCGAGGATCAGTCGATCGCCTGCGACCTCGAGGACGCGGACCTCCTCGCTCCCGTCTCCAAAGCGCGCGACGGTCGGCGTGTCGACTTGGATCGCGTGACTGAGTCGAACCGCCGTGAAAGGAGGGACGGCGGCCTCGGCGACGCGCAGTTGGCGCCCCTTGAGGTCGACCCAGAGCGGCTGACCGAGGGCTGCCAACCGCGCGAGGGTCTCGCGGGGGGAGTCTGCGAGCGGCATCACTGTGTTCAGCCGCAGCCCCCCCACGACGGGGTGGGCGGCGACTTCTTCTAAGAAGTCTGCGTGCGGAGGGACCGTCACGATCACGCGGGGGAGATCGCTCATCGGAGGTCTCCGACTGCGCTGACTCGCTCGCGAATCATGTCGGTCGCGGACTTTGGCTGGCGGGCTGAGAGGTTCTCCTCGAAGTCCTCGAAGTGACCCCAGCCTCGGGCGACGAGGCCCAGCGCGAGGTCGACGGCGCGCTCGGCGGAGCGAAGGGAGACGATTCGCTCGGGTCCAATCGCCTCAGCCCACTGGGCTTCGATCTCGGCGTCCTTATGCGGACCGTAGTCCTTGCGGAGGTGAAACACGTTCCAGGACTCGCTCAGCGCTTTCCAGACGTCGACCGAGTCGCGGTTCCGCTTCTCCCGCCCACCCAGGTAGTAGCGGAGCTGGGAGGAACTGACCTCGGGGTAGAAGCCTTCGTCGCCGTAAATGATCAGGTACGGTCGCTGCGCGTTGGGAGCCCGGACCTTGGTCAGGAGGAAGTAGGCAAAGAGCTCATAGCTCTCGCGGGCACCCCCTCCGCCGCCGCCCTCTCCGTAGATCGCGTTGAGCTGGTCTTCGAGTTCGACTCCCGCCGCGAAGTCTGTGATCTGGAGTGGGTAGGAGTCGCTCGTCGCGTCGCCGATCGCGGCGAATGAGATCTCGAGGTCCGGCCGATACTGGCTCAGCGTCTGATAGAGGAGCGGGAGCCGGTCGAAGATCTCCGCAGGCCAGCTGGCCATGGAGCCAGTCACGTCGACCGCCACCACCAGGGGCGTGGTCGAGGTCGTGCTCAGCGTCCTCCCAAAGGGAGAGACGAGGTCCATGTTTGGCTCGCTTCGATTGAGGTAGTTCCGACCTCCTTTTTGAGCGCTCTTCTCAAAGGCCTTCTTCCGCTTGGCCTTGGCCGAGCGGCCTCCCTTGTAGCTATAGGCGGCGGGCCGGGCCCACTCGCTCATGTCATCACCCCATGCGTACATGGTCACTCTCCTCTGGAATTGCCCCGACTTGGGGGCGTGCGTGGTCACGCAAGACCGCGAGCCCGTGCTCGCGGCGAAATTGACGGACGAGGTCTCCTCGGAGGAGGAGCGCGCTGACGGCTGGGGGGACGAGGTGCTCCCAGGCTTCGCCTCGGGCCATGGCCAGGCGGACCTCGGCGCCCCCGATCGGGGCTCGCGCCGAGGGCGGGATCACCTCGAGGGGGTGGGCCAATCGGTAGGTGGGTTCGAGCAGACGGCGCACGTAGCCGTTCGCGCTCACGAACCGGTCGAGGTCGCCGAACGGGCGCGCGGCTTGAGCAGCCCAGCGGGGTCCGTGTCCCAGGTCAGGGACGGGAATCAACTCCACCTCGACGGGCAAGTCGCCGCAGACCGCTCGCAGCATGGCGAGCCGCTCCTCGAGGGAGAAAGGGTTGCGGGCGTCCACTCGCTCGGGGCTTCCGACTCCCACTTTGAGGAGATCGGCTCGCAACGCCAGAGCGCTCAAGAGCGCGGCGTGAATGCAGTGCAGGGGTTGGAACCTGCAAATCAGTCCGATGATCGTCACGTCGGCGAGAAGGGTCGGGGCCCCGGGCTCTTTCAAACTCCGTGGCCAAGGAGAGTTCGCAGTCCCACACGAGAGAGGGCCGGCAACTGCCGGCCCTCGAGTGTCTCTAGTGGTGTTGAGGGCTCTAGGAGAGCGCGCTCCGAAGCGAACTGACGAAGCGTACGACTTCGTCGGGGCCCATTGAGTTGCCCGCCGAGAGGTAAGCCTCTGCGACTCGGACCGCGCCCAGGACCGCGGTGTTCCCGTCGCCCCCGTTGAGGGAGGGGGTGGCTGAGCCCGAGGTGCTCGCGCTTGCCCGAGCGCCTGCGGCCGGAGCCGAAGGGGCTTCGGCGAGGAACGCCTTGCACTTGGCGAGGTTGGGGCCACGGGGAATCGAGGTGCCCGCTTCCCAGTTTCGAATCGAACCGGCGCTGACGCCGAGCTGCTTCGAGAGCCGGGCCCGGCTATACCCGCGAGCCTCGCGCTCCTGGCGGAACCCCTTCCCGTTGAAGGTTCTGGCCCTGCGACCACCCGCGCTCTTCCGCTTGCTCGGGGCGGGCGAGAGCTCACCGCTCAGGATTTGCTGGAGCTTCATTTGAGCCTGCTCGCTCGGGAAGCGGCGGCTCGCCTTCCAGGCGTGAACCGCGCTCGCCCCGACACCGAGGGTCCGGGCAAGCGACGCGATCGTCGTTCCGCTCGTCGAGAGATACTTGAACACGTCTGCTTGCTTGACCAATTGCCAACCACCAAGGCGCTTTCCCTGGGGAGCGCGTCGGCCCCCTCGAGCGCTCGAGGTCGTCTTGCGGACAGCCTTGGAGGCCGTCTTCTTCTTGCGAGTCGTCTTGGTGCGCTTGACCTTCAAACGGGGGCTTTTGCTCTTGGGGCCCGTCTTCTTGCGGGATTTTTTGCGTCGCGACTTGCCAGTCTTTGAGGGGGTCTTGGTAGCGGTTTCGCTCACAGGTGGGCTCCTAGGCTGTGGAAACCGCTATTTGAGGGTCTCCCGGACTGTGAACACCGTCATAGCATTTGGCTGTCCGCCTCACCGCAAGTAGCGCTATTCCGTTCCAGAATCGCCGCGTTGGGACGCTTTGGCGTGGGTTCTAGGCGCGATTGTGACTGATCTGTGTCCTACGAGAGGGCGGGCGGGGGTAAACCCCGCACCCTACAGATCGCGATCGGGCCGGCCACGGCAAGGCGCCCCCCTCTCGGGCGGCTCCAACGCGCTCTGGTAGGGGCGGGGTTTACCCCGGTTTACCCCCGCCCGCCCCCAGACCG
>JAESQQ010000207.1 GCA_016765095.1 Planctomycetota bacterium
GCGCGCGTCGCGGCCGCGATCGAGGCCGCGGTCGCTGAGCGCGGCGTAGCCACGATCGCGCTCGCGGGCGGCGGAACGCCACGACCGGTCTATCAGGCGTTGACTGAGCGCAGTGACTTGCCCTGGGAGCACGTGGAGTTCTTCTTCGGCGACGAGCGCTGCGTGTCGCCCGACGACCCCCAGAGCAACTACCGCATGGCACGCGAGGCCTTGCTCGACGCGCACCCGACGGCGGTTGTGCACCGAATGGAAGGCGAGCGGGAGGACCGCGAGGCTGCGGCCGACGCCTACGCGGCCGCGCTCCCCGAGCGCTTGGACGTGGTCCTGCTCGGCATGGGCGGCGACGGACACACCGCCTCGCTGTTCCCCGGCGACGAGGCGCTCGCGGAGCGCGAGCGGCGCGTGGTCGTGGTGCAGGGGCCCAAGCCGCCGCCCTGGCGGCTGACGATCACAGCCCCCGTGATCGAGGCCGCGCGCAGTGTGCTGGTCCTCGTGACGGGTGCGGGCAAAGCAAACATGGTGGCGCGGGCGTTGGCCGACACGGCGAGCGTGCGTGAGCTGCCGATCCAGTTGGCCTTAAACGGAACCTGGTTTCTCGACCAGGACGCGGCCAGCGAACTCAAGTAAAAGCAGCCGCGCCGGCGATCGGCGCGGGGACGAACGAATCGGAGTGTGAAATGACGCAGTCGCAAATCGGCCTCGCAGGCCTGGCGGTCATGGGCCAAAACTTGGCCCTCAACATCGCGGAGAAGGGGTTCCCGATCTCGGTCTGGAATCGCTCGCCGGCAAAGGTCGACGCGACCGTCGCGCGGGCTGAGGAAGAGGGCAAAGGCGACTACCCCCTCCAGGGGTTCCACGACGTGGCCGAGTTCGTGCAGTCGATCAAGAAGCCGCGCTGCGTGATCATGCTGATCAAGGCCGGGAAGCCGGTCGACGCCACGATCGAGGTCCTCTCGGCGCACCTCGAAGAAGGGGACATGATCATTGACGGCGGGAACGAGTGGTTCCCAAACACCGAGCGTCGCGCCGCGGCCGCGAAGGAACGCGGAATCGAATACATAGGCATGGGCGTCTCGGGCGGCGAGGAGGGAGCCCGCCACGGCCCTTCGATGATGCCCGGTGGACCTCGCGAGGCTTGGGACCGCGTCGCTCCGATCTTCGAAAAAGTCGCCGCCCAGACCGACTCCGGTCCTTGCGTGACGTATATCGGGCCCGGCGGCGCAGGGAACTACGTCAAGATGATCCACAACGGGATCGAATACGGCGACATGCAGCTGATCTCGGAGGCCTACGAGCTGCTCAAGACGCTGGGCGGCTTGGGCAACGAGGAGCTCCAAGCGGTGTTTGAGGAGTGGAACGGCGGTGAGCTGGAGAGCTTCCTGATCGAGATCACGGCCCAGATCTTCGCCCGCAAGGACGACCAGGGCGCGGGCGGCCACGTCGTCGACCACATCCTCGACAAGACCGGAATGAAGGGCACTGGTCGCTGGACGATCCAGGAGGCGGCGGGCAAGAGCGTGCCCGTCGGCACGATCGCGGCTGCCCTCGACGGCCGGTTCCTAAGCGGGGTTAAGGAGGAGCGGATCGCCGCCAGCAAGATCCTCAAGGGGCCAGAGGAGACCGTTGAAGTCGATCGCGCCGAGCTGATCAAGGACGTCGCCAACGCGCTCTATGCCTCGAAGATCTGCAGCTACGCCCAGGGCATGAACCTGCTGCGGGCGGCGTCTGGGACCTACGACTGGAACCTCGACTTGGGCTCGATTTCGCGGATCTGGAAGGGCGGCTGCATTATCCGGGCCGCGTTCCTCGATCGGATCAAGCAGGCCTACGACCGGGACGCGAACCTCGCCAACCTGCTCGTCGACCCCGAGTTCGCTGCCGAGTTGAACGCACGCCAGGCCAGCTGGCGACGCGTCGTTCAGCTCGCCGTCCGGGCTGGAATCGCGGTCCCTGGGATCTCAGCCAGCCTGGCTTACTTCGACAGCTACCGCCAAGCGCGCCTGCCGGCCAACCTCGTTCAGGCCCAGCGAGACCTGTTCGGCGCCCACACCTACCAGCGCGTGGATCGGGAGGGTGTGTTCCACACCGACTGGGTCGAGTAGGACCGCGTGGACACCCACGAACACCGCCGCCTCGCCGCGCACCGCGAGCGAACCGCCAACTGGCGACTCTGGGGCCCCTACTTAAGCGAGCGAGCCTGGGGGACCGTCCGGGAGGACTACAGCCCAAACGGAAACGCGTGGGGCTACCTCTCCCACGGGGACGCTCGCTCTCGAAGCTATCGCTGGAACGAGGACGGGCTGGCGGGGATCTGCGACCGCAATCAATACATGTGCTTTGCGCTCGCGCTCTGGAACGAGCGGGATCCGATCCTCAAGGAGCGCATGTTCGGCTTGACCGGGCCCGAGGGGAACCACGGCGAAGACGTCAAGGAGTACTACTACTACCTGGAGTCGCTCCCGACTCACGCCTACATGAAGATGCTCTACAAGTATCCCCAGGCCGCGTTCCCCTACGCCGACTTGGTCGAGACCAACGGGCGACGCGGATACCACGACCCCGAATACGACTTGATCGACACGGGCGTGTTCGACGAGGGGCGCTACTTCGACGTGTTCGTCGAATACGGCAAGGCGGGCGAGCGCGACTTGCTCATTGAGATCACCGCCCACAACCGCGGACCCGAGGACGCGCCGCTCCAGCTCTTGCCGACGCTCTGGTTCCGAAACACCTGGAGCTGGGGGTATCCGGCGGGCCCCATGAACGACGTCCCGAGCAAGCCGGAGCTGCGTCGGATTGAGGGCCGAGACGGAGTCGCGAGCGTGGCCTGCGAGCACGCCGCCGCGGGCGACTACTGGTGGTATGCCGAGGGCGCGGACGAGGTCTTGTTCACCGAGAACGAGTCGAACGCTGAGAAGTTGTGGGGCTCCCAGAGCGCCTCGCCCTACGTGAAGGACGCCTTTCACCGTCACGTCGTCTGTGGCGAGGAGGGCGCGGTCAATCCGGCTGGCGTCGGGACCAAGGCTGCGGCGCGCTATCGGCTCACGATCCCCGCCGGAGAATCGCGCACGATCCGGCTCCGCCTGAGCGACGTCGAGCAGGCCAACCCCTTCGAGTCCTTTAGGGACACCATGCTCGCGCGCCGAGACGACAACCGCGAGTTCTACGGTGCGGTTCAAAACCCGGGGCTGGACCCCGACCAGTCGCGAGTTCAGCGCCAGGCCCTGGCGGGAATGCTCTGGTCGAAGCAGCTCTACTACTACGACGTCAACCAGTGGCTGAGCGGGGACCCTGGCTCGCCCTCCCACCCAGCGCGCGCTGTGGGACGCAACAACTCTTGGGGGCACCTCCACAACTTCGACGTGATCTCAATGCCCGACAAGTGGGAATACCCCTGGTATGCGACGTGGGACTCAGCCTTCCATTGCATACCGCTGGCGCTCGTCGACCCCGACTTCGCCAAGCGCCAGCTCGAGCTGTTCACGCGCGAGTGGTACATGCACCCCAACGGCCAGCTCCCGGCCTACGAGTGGGCCTTCCAAGACGTGAACCCCCCGGTCCACGCCTGGGCCTGCTGGCGGGTCTATCGGATGGAAGGCAGGGTCACGGGGACCTACGACCGCGCGTTCCTGGAGTCAGTGTTTCACAAGCTCCTGGTCAACTTCACCTGGTGGGTGAATCGCAAGGACGCGGACGGAAGCAACATTTTCCAGGGCGGCTTCTTGGGCCTCGACAACATTGGGATCTTCGACCGGAGCGCTCCCCTGCCGACGGGGGGACGGATCGATCAGTCCGACGGCACGAGCTGGATGGCCGGCTACTGTCTCCAAATGCTCAAGATCGCGCTCGAGCTGGGGCGCGAGAACCCGGTCTATCAGGATCTCGCGACCAAGTTCTTCGAGCACTTCCTGCGCGTCGCAGACGCTATGGCGAACCTCGGCGGCGGCGGGCTCTGGGACGAGGAAGACGGGTTCTTCTACGACGCGCTCCACCTCCCCGACGGGCGCAGGCTCAAGCTCAAGATCCGCTCCCTGGTCGGCCTCCTGCCCCTGTTCGCAGTCGACACGATCGAGCCTGAGGAGCTCGCGGGAGTGCCGGTCTTTCGCCGGCGAATGGAGTGGTTCCTCAAGAACCGCCCCGAGCTGAGAGGGCACCTGGTGTGCAGCGACGGAGACGGGGTCGGCCAGCGCCGGCTGATCTCGATCCTGACCAAGGAGCGCTTGCTGCGTGTGCTCTCGCGCCTGTTGGACGAGGACGAGTTCCTCTCGCCCTATGGGATCCGCTCGCTCTCCAAATACCACGAGGAGCACCCCTTCGAGCTCCGTGTCGACGGGAAGTCGTATTCGGTCGGGTATACGCCGGGCGAGTCGGAGAGCGGAATGTTTGGGGGCAACTCGAACTGGCGGGGCCCGATCTGGTTCCCAATGAACTACCTCCTTGTGGAGGCCCTCCAGCGCTTTTACTACTACTACGGCGAAACGCTGAAGGTGGAGTGTCCGACAGGCTCGGGCAAGCTCATGAACCTGGCCCAGGTCGCGTCTGAGATCTCGCGTCGCCTGATGTCGATCTTCCTCAAGGACGAGCAGGGCGAGCGCCCCGTCTATGCGGACTTCCAGACGCTCCAGGCCGACCCTCACTGGCGGGACCTGGTCCTGTTTCACGAGTATTTTCACGGCGACACGGGCGCGGGCCTCGGCGCGCAGCACCAGACCGGGTGGACCGGGCTGGTCGCGAAGCTCTTGCAGCAGTCGGGCGGCGAGTCGCCGGCGACTGAGTCGTATTCCAAACAAGCTCTGATCGAGCGACTCTCGAAAGGACCCTGAAATGGCGACCACCCTAGCGATCGATATCGGCGGCACAGGCCTCAAAATGATCGCCCTCGACGAGGCCGGCACGCCGGTCACCGAGCGGACGCGGGTCCTGACCCCGAGCCCTCCAACCGCAGACGCGGTCCTGGCCGGGCTGACGGGAATGCTCGGCAGCCACGGCGAATACGACCGAGTCTCGGTCGGGTTCCCAGGCGTGATCGAAGCCGGCGTAGTCAAGACGGCTGCCAACCTCGACCCCTCCTGGATCGGAGTCGACGTCGTGGCGGCGCTGAGCGAGCGAACCGGGAAACCGACCCGGGCCGCCAACGACGCCGATATCCAGGGCTGGGGGGTGATCAACGGCAAGGGCGTCGAGCTCGTGCTGACCTTGGGCACCGGTCTCGGCTCGGCGATCTTCGTCGACGGCGAGTTGGTCCCAAACCTCGAGCTGGGCCACCACCCCTTCGAGAAGGGTGACACCTACGAGGAGCGACTCGGCAAGGTGGCGCTCAAGGCGGCTGGCAAGAAAAAGTGGCTCCGCCGGGTCAAGCGCGCGATCACGCAGCTCGAGTCGACCTTCAACTACACGACGCTCCACCTCGGCGGCGGGAACGCCAAGAAAGTCGAGGGCGACCTGCCCGAGAACGTCCAGATCGGCCTCAACGTGGCCGGTCTCCTCGGCGGAATCGCGCTCTGGCGTAAGCCTTAGCGACCCCTGTCCCTCCGGGACAGACGTCGGGCGGGGGTAAACCCCGCAACCCTACAGATCACATAGGTGCCAGGCCGGACCGAACCTCCCAACGCAGGAAGACCGGCGTGGGTGCCAGGCCGGACCGAACCTCCCAACGCAGGAAGACCGGCGTGGGTGCCAGGCCGGACCGAACCTCCCAACGCAGGAA
>JAESQQ010000208.1 GCA_016765095.1 Planctomycetota bacterium
CCCCTCCGAGGGCGCCTGTGCGATCTGTAGGGTGCGGGGTTTACCCCCGCCCGACGCCTGTCCCGGCGAGACAGACGGACTCGCCTCTTGAGCTTTGCTACGTCAGGCGCTGTACTTGGAAAAATTGGGTATCGAAAGGGGTCTCAGCTGCGCAGCAGGGCTCACCCCGAATCCAGCACGTCCTCTGAGGACCTATTAACCGTTAGCGCATGTAGAGCGGGATTCGCTGGTAGGGGAGGGTCAGGATCGTGACCGCGATCCCCGTCCCATAGACCTTGCCGACGCCGTCCCCTTGCCAGCTGCCGTCGCCGGCCTGGGTGCTCACGATCTTGGCCGCGATCGCCTTGTAGTAGGGATCGAAGTCCTTCGGACCCGCCTGGTAGTAGGCCTGACTCAGGTAAAGGTGCGTGTAGTAGAAGTGCCCCATTCCTCCCGTCGAGCCAGGACGAAGTACCCGCCGGACGTAGTCGAGGCACTTCTTGGCCATAGGCGAGTCGTATTGGCCCGCGTTGTAGAGGACCGCGCAGGCCGCGGCTGAGATCGCAGGCTGCGAGGAGCCCTTGTGGGCTGCGGAGTAGGCGATCCCACCGTCGGCGTTGGCCGAGAGCTCGATGTACTTAACGGCCTTCTTGAGCACGGCTTGAGGCACCGGCAGGCCGGCCCGCTGACAGGCGCGCAGGGCCTGGACTTGCGTCACGGTCACCGAGCCCTCGTCGTTGGTGCTCTCCGGCGAGTAGTACCAGCCCCCGAGCTTGCTCTGAGCTCGACTCGTGAGTCGAATCGCGCCCTCCAGGACCCGCTTCATGCGCGCCTCGAGCTCGATGTCGCCCGTCTCTCCCATGGCGCAGGCGAGAAACATTGTGGCGAACCCGTGCCCGTACATCGAGCGCCCCTCTTCCCCGGGCGAGGTGATCAACCCGTTCCGGCGAGCCATCCGGGGGTGGAGCAGGAACCGAACGCAGCGGCGCACGTTGTTCGCGTAGCGACCTCGCGTTGGGGTGTCGCCGTGGCCGAGGAAGGCCATCCCGGCCAGCGCGGTCATGGCGGTCGGGTAGGCCCCGCCCATGCCCTGGGCGCCCTCGCGGAACGAGCCGTCGCGGCCCTGGTGGCGCACCAGCCACTTCATTCCCTTCTCGATCGCGCGCTCCGTGGCGGCGTTCACCAAGCGCGGGCGCCTGAGAACGACCTCGGTCGGGTCGACTTTCTCAGGGCTCTCCTGAGCGGAGGCGGGGAGCGCGAAGAGCAGGCCACCGAACAGGAGCCCACACCAGGCGAGAGGGGTTAGGAAGTTAGCTCTCATGTGGACCTCAATGGGGGCTCGAATCGGGTCGGTCAGGCTTGGGGGCGTCAGGCTGTTTGGGGGCGTCGGGCTGCTTGGGGGCGTCGGGCTGCTTCTTGGGCGCCTTGGGCGCAGGCTTGGGGCCTACAGGCTTGGGCCCGCCTGGCGGACCGCTCAACTCGACCTTCAACTGGAGGATCTTGCCGCCGCGCGAGACCGCGAGCACGACGGTCTCCCCCGCGAAGCGCCGACCGAGAGCGCGGCGAAGCTGCCAGACCTCATTCGTCTTCTCGTCGTCGAGGGACATGACGAGGTCAGCGCGCTGGATCCCAGCCTTGGCGGCTGGAGAGCCGGGAGCGACCTGCTGAACCTTGATCCCTTGACCACGGTGGTCCGCGTCGGGCACGAGCCCGAGGAACGCGGCTTGGAGCTTGCCGCCCTTCGTCAGCCGGGGAATCAGGGCCAGCACGTCTTGGATCGGGATCGCGAACCCGATCCCCGAGTCGTAGATATCGACTCCTGCCATGCGCCCTTGGAGGTCGAGGGGGACCAACACGCCCATCACGGAGCCGTCGATTCCGACCAGGGGGCCGCCGTAGTTCACGGGTGAGATCGCGGCGCTGCTCTGCAGCGCACGCCCCCCAACGCGGCCCAAGGCGGACACGATCCCTAAGGAGGCCGCGGGAGCTTCGGTCCCCAGTCCGCGCCCGAGCGCGAGGGAGAAGCGCCCGACTTGGATCTGAGCCCGGGAGGCGAAGGCCGGCACGGGGAGGTCCTTGGCGTCGATCTTGAGGAGCGCGAGCTTGCGCCCTTCGTCGGTGCCCAGGAGCCGAGCCACATAGCTCTCGCCGCTTTGGAGCGTCACGAACAAGTGGCGGGGCTTGCGCACGAGCGGGAAGGTGCTCGTCACGATCAAGCCGTCTGCCCGCACGATCAGGCCCGTGCTCGGTCCAGCGGCTTGCTTGAAGCCACGCTTGGCGAGAATCCCCTTTCGCTTCTCGCCCTCGTTCTTGGGTGCTTTGAAGCGCTTGGGCAGGCCACCGAGGGCCTCGATCGTGACCACCGAAGGCGCCAGCTTGTTCGCCACCGCAGCGGTCAGGCGACCCAGCGCCGCTTCGGCGGCTGCGTCTTCCGCCCAACTCGGAGCGGACGCTCCCAGGAGCAGACAAAGCGAAGCCAAGACGCGCAGGAGAGTCACTACTCGCCTTCCTTGGCGGGCACGACGAGCTCGACGTTTAAGCAGGCGCTGCCGCGCTTGAGGGTCACACGCACCTTGGCGCCCGGCTGGAGGGTCGCGACCGCCTCGTCGAAGTCCCGACAGGAGCGGATCGTGCGGCGCCCGACTCTGAACACGAGGTCGTCGGGCTCGATCCCGGCTTTGGCGGCGGCTGAGCCCCGGCGAACGACCTCGACGTAGGCCAGAGGCGAGCGCACGAGGTGCGCACGTTGCAAGCGAAGTCCTAGGGCGGGGCCCCCTCGCTTAGCTCGCACCAAGGGGGCGGCCTTGGCGGCGGGTCGAGCGGTCTTCTGGCGCAAGCCCGCCCTCAGGAAGGGCTTGATCGAGTCGGCCGGAACCGCGAAGTTTATGATCGTGTTCGTGCTTCGCGACTCGACCAAGCGGCCGAGGATCCCGACCAGGTCCCCCTCAAGGGTCAGCAACGCGCCACCTTGAGTGCCGGGGTTGTTTGGGACGTCAGTCAGGATCACTTGATCGAGTCCGCTCGGGAGCCGAACCACGCGCGCTCCTCCCTCGTGGGGTGAGACGACCGCGGTCACGACACCCTTGAGGACCGAGAGCTGCTCGGCGCCGTACACGAACCCAAAGGGGTTGCCGATCGCGAGGAGCGCCGTTCCTGGCTCGAGCTGGGCGCTCGAGCTGAGGCGGAGTGGCTGGAGGTTGGCGCTGAGCGGATCGACCTTGAGGAGCGCGACGCCGAGCCCTGCGTCTGCGCGCCAGACCTTGGCTGCGAGTCGCTTTCCCTGAGCCGTCACGACGTGGAGATCGGGGCTGTCGAGGGCAATGCTCCAGGCGGTCAGCACGAAGCCGCGCTCGTCGACGACGACGCCGCTTCCATAGCCTGGGATCCCGGTGAAGCCACCCGCGCCGTAGAGCTTGACCATGCTCCTGAGGACTCGCGCCGCCAACGACTCGACGAGGGTCGCGGGGGCCTGGACGGCCTCGCGCCCACCGCCCGGCATGGCGGAAGTCGGGAGGGTCGCGTCAGGCGAGGCCACGGCGGCGGTGCTGGGGCTCGTGACGGGCGCGATGTCCCCTTGGGCGAAGGCCGACGTGCTGCCCAGGATCAAGGCGGCGAGCGTGATCGTGGTCAGGCGGGCCAGACGGTTCACAGAGACCAGACGGTTCACAGAAACGCTCACGAGCCGCTCGGTGGGCGCTGAAAGAGCTGAGCGGGCTGCGCTTCGTGCCGCAGCTCGAGGACTTCGATCTCCTCGAGGAGCTCTCCGCTTTCGTAGTCGACGCGGCGGATTCGCGACCCGCGGGGGGTCTTTAAGTAAGTCTCTTCGATCCAGCGATCCCCGGCCGGCTGCGCGATTCCGACCAGCGCGTGGGTCTCAGCGTCGAGGTAGACCTTCCGCTTCCGTCCGGCGCGGTCGCGAATCTCGAGTCGAATCGCCGGGCGTCCGTCGATCCACTCGCCGCCGGTGAACACCATGCTGCTGATCAGAACTCGACCCTGGGGGTGCCCGATCGCGGCCAAGGCTTGGGCCGTTCCTCCCAGCTCGTCGCGGCGAGCGGCGGGCAGGTCGCTGACTGGCCCCTCGCCCCGGCGCTGCCAACCGTTGCTGCCCTCAAAGACCTCGACCAAGCGCTGCGCGCCGACGCCCGTCTCGACGCGGAGCTGGCGGCCTCGCGCCCGAACGACGCGCTCCACGAGCTTCCCGCCGCTCTTGAGACGCTCTCGTCGCATCCAGCCCAGGGCGGGTCGAGTGGCGCGATAGGCGGCCAGGACCTCGTTGGTCTCTCGCTCAATCAGCTTCTTGTCGCCAGCCCACTGACCTTGGTGGGGGCCCGACCAGAGCGGCTCGAGGCGAAACACGAACGTCAACTCGCGCGGCGGTCCACCCTCTTCGCTCGCGCGCTCGACGAGGAGCCTGACCCGGCGCTCGGAGGGGAGGCGCGAGACTCGGGTCAAGAGCTGATTCTGGCTCCGAATCCGCTCGCCCTCGAAAGTCCGAATCACGTCTCCGAGTCGGAGTCCTGCCAAGTAGGCCTTCGACGTCGGGCTGATCGAATCGACCGTCGGGCGAGGGGTCTTGCCGCCCCGGGTCAAGTCCTTGACCGTCGCGTTCATGGTCCCGTGGTAGCACTGGCGGCTGGCGCGGAGGTCGAGGAGGAAGTTCTTGATCTGCGTGATCGAGGCGGCGAAGCCGACCCCGACGTTGATTCGAACTCGATCCGGTCGAAACCCGCCCAGGCCATTGATCCCGAGCAGCTCGCCCGTGCTGCTAAACAAGGGCCCCCCCGAGTTGCCGGGGTTGATCGAGGCGTCGATCTGAATGCAGTCGCCGTAGACGAGGTCCGTGCTGCCCGAGCCGGTTCGGTAGCGGTGAATCCCGCTCACGACGCCCTGGGTCACGGTCGGGCTGTAGTCCTCGGCCAGCAGGAAGGGGTTGCCCATTGCGTAGACGCGCGCCCCGGGTCGGAGGAGGTCGGAGTTCCCGAGCGGAACCGCCGGCCAACGGCTCCGCTGACGGTCTTCGAGGCGCAGGAGGGCAATGTCACCGCCCGGGTCGATCCCGAGCAGTCGGGCCTTGTAGGTCCGCCCGTCGTTGAGCCCGATCCGAAGTCGCTTGGCGGTTCCCGAGACGTGGAAGTTGGTCAAGACGTAGCCGCGCGGGTCGACGATCACGCCCGAGCCGCCACCCGGCTCGCCCTCCTTAAAGACCGCCGCCACAGCGGGAGCCAGGCGACGGATCAGCGTCATTTGACGGGCTTCGAGGAGGCGGGCCGCCTTGAGGTCGGCAGCGTCGAGCTCGACCTTCGCGTCCTGGGCATGGGCGCTGCCCAGCCCGCAGACGAGGAGCCCACAGACGAGGAGCCCACGGCTCAGAGTGAGTGTTAGCCCAGCCAAGGACGGCACGGAACTCCTCCGTGTGCACCTCTTCGGCGACGTGAAATCAGGTTCGAGCACTCGCTCCCTCGTCTAGGCTGGCAAGCCCCCACTCAAAGCGCTTCATTTGGCCAGCGCGACGGCGCGTTGCCGTCGGGCGATCGCCGAGCGCGCGAGTCTTGGGGCGCGGCCTATCTCTCGTCTTGGTCGAGCTCGGCCACGCCACGGTAGTAGCGCTCGATCAGCTCGCGGTAGCGGGAGGGGAAACGCTCCTTGAGGAACTGCGCTGCGCGCTCGCGCTCCTTGGGCTTGAGCTCGCTCCATGCGTCCTGGTCAGCGCGTCGGGGTCCCTCAGCCAAGTCGCCTTCGGGCGACACGCCACCTGGGAGCTTCGACTCCTTGGCGCCGCCCTTCTTTTGGCCCTTGGGGCTACCGGGCTTCTTCGCGCCGGGCTTGGGAGCGCCAGGCTTCTTGCAGGCTCCGCCGCCGCCCTTCTTCTCCTTCTCGCGCATCATTTCGATCAACTTGTCGATCGCGACCACGACTTGCTCTTGGCGCTTCTGAGTGCCCTTGCCGGTCTTGCTCCGCCGGATCAGACGCTCGATCGTCTCCATGCGCTTGGCGAGTTCGAGGAGGGGTCCCATTCCGTCGCCGCGCAGCTCGCGCAGCAGCCAGTCTGCGCCCTCCGTGACGCGCTCGGGCGCGTCGACGAACAGGGCGCTGTCGCCGCTGAGGGTCGTCAGGAGGGTGCGAGCCCGAGCCCGGCTCTGCTCGCTCGAGGCGTCCGAGGTCTTGAACTCCGCCAGCCGAGCGTGCACGTAGGCGAGGTAGAGCGTCGCCTCGTCGGTCCAAGGCGTCCCGGCCCGCAATCGGCCCCGGACAGCTTCGAGGGCCTCGGCTGCACCGGCGAGGTCGTCTTGAGCGAGCAGCGCTCGACCGAGGAAGTAAGTCGCGTGAGCACGGACGAAGAGGTCTTGGTCTTCGTCGCGGGAGATCGCCTCCCACCCTGCGGTCTCGTCGGGGGTCCTCTCGTAGGTCGCGTAGGCCTTGGCGTAGCTCGGGATCGAGAGCAGGGCCTGGTGGATTTGCTCGCGTGGGGAGGCCTCGTTGGCCTTCGAGAGCGCGCTCAGGACGTGCTCCGAGTCGGCGTAGGCCTTCTCGAACCGATCGACTTTCTCTCTCGCCGTCGGTTCCTCGTCCAGCATGGGCAGTCGGGGATCGACTGCGCTGGCGACGCTGGCGCAGCCCAGTCCGAACACGAGACTCAGCAAGGTGTGCTTGCGGTTCATGATCAACGCTCCTTGTTCAGACGTTCGTGGAGGTCACGAGCGAAATCCGCGACTCGACGCTGCTTCTCAGCAACGTGATCGCAGGCCTGTCTTTGTTCCGGTGTGAGGTCGGCCTCCGCGACGCGGTCGAGGTCGAACTCCTTGGTCACTTCGTTGACCCGGATCTGTTGACTCTTGAGCACCTTCAGCTCTGCCCTGGATTGCTTCGTAACGATGTTCCTCGAAATGACGGGTTATGCAAAACTCTCCTCCGCGGAGGGCGAAATTGCCCAAGAGTCCTGAAAAGCCATAAATCCATAGCGCGTGGTATTGGGTCCAGCGTCACGCTGGCGCTGGTTTAACACGCCCCAATAGCATCGTCCAGGGCAGGGGAGTTTTCACTTCGATGATGTCGAAATACTTGGAAACCAGTTGTACGA
>JAESQQ010000209.1 GCA_016765095.1 Planctomycetota bacterium
AGCGCCGCCCAGAAGCGCGGCAGCAGCGGAGGCCACGATCGCCACCGCAACAGCGCCGTTCGTCGCGGCGAGAGCGGCCCTCAGCGCCGCTCGATCTCCGACCGCGCCTCGGGCCGAGTCGAAGCTCTGGAACCCGATCCGCTCCCGCTCGCGATCGTCCGCCTGCTCTTGGTCCTGACCGCCTACGCAGCCGTGGCGCTCGCGGCGAGCGCCCTGACCCGCATGATCCTGCGGGCCGCGGGAGCCTGACTGACCTCCCGCTAGCGGAGATCGACGAGACGGAGCCCCTCGTTCGCGACCAAGATGAGCGCGCGGCCCTGCTGGACGTCGAGGATCGAGTGTTGCGAGAGGCTCATTGCAGAGCTGCTGACTCCTGGAAGGGCGACGGTCTTCTCGAGCTGACCGGTGTGCGAAACGATCGCCAACCCACGATCGCTGATCGTGTAGAGCCGATCGCCGTCCACGTGAAGTCGGCCGACCCTCCCCGAGAGCACTGGGACCGTCGCGATCTCACCCTTGTCCCAGCGCCGCGCCCAGGGCACATAGGCCAACCCGTCGAAGTCCCCGGCCACGAAGATCTTGTCGCGGAGGGGCTTCACGTCATGAATCCAGTCGCGAACGTTGATTCGGTCCGCGGTCCCGCTCTCTAAGTCCACGAAGGACACTCCGCCAGGGTAGGCCATGGGGAGGATGAGCGTGTTCCAGCGCGTGGAGTAGCCGTAGTTGCCATAGCCGATCATGCCGAGCGTCAGCTCATGCTCGAGGCGACCGGCGTCATCCAAGATCCGGAGCTGAGTCCCAACGACGTCGACGATCCGCCGCACCGGCGAACGCCAGGCGCCAGTCCCGTCGCTGACCGGGATCGCGCGCCCGCGAACCGAGTGAATCCGAGTCGAGCTGAGTCGCTCGAGGTTCAGGCGGTGGGTCACGGCGACGCCACTCACCGAGCCGCTCACCAGAGCGTCGCGGCCAGAGACCTCGATCGTGTTCGCGGGGACGCGGAAGGTTCGCTCGATCCGGCCGGCCGCGAGATCCACGACCTCGACTCGGTCACCCGCCGCGATCAGCGCCCGGTTGCCGACCCGAACGCCGTTGGTGGCCCCGCGAATCGCTAGGGTCCGAAACCCCGGCGTGGCCGGCTCGCGGTCGTGGACGATCTCCACCCGCTCATAGTAGATCCCGTAGTCGTAGGGATTGAGGGACTCCACGTAGCGGACCAAGCCTGCTCCGCGAGCCAGGTAGAGCCGGAAGCCTCGCCGCGCCTGGCGAGGGCCGTTGGGATCCATGGTGACCTGGAGAACCCGGCAGGTGAAGGTGCCCGCCGGGGTCACGATCGTCTCCTCGGTCGGAGCGATCCAGACTTCGAGCTGGGACCTCGCCAACCGAACGACCTTCAGGCTCCCATAGCCAGGGGCCTCGTCGAGGTCCGCCAAGAGCTGAGCCTGGCCCTCCGACCACACGAAGATCCGACCCCTCTGCTCAGCGTGAAGCCAGAGCGCCCCGAGGCCCGCGAAGTCGTCCCACAACCGCCAGCCGCCGCTCGAGCCTCGAATCGAAGCTGAGCGCTCGGGCTGGAACTGGGTCACGCGGGAGGTCACGCGGGCTGGGGTCACCCGCCCGGTGTAGGTCCAGTTGTCTCCCCGCTCTCCAACGAGCCACTCACCAGCGAGGGCTGGAAGGGCAAAGAGCAGGGAAAGGGTCAGGGCAGTGGTCAGCGCTCGCGTCATGGCGGCCTCGCTCTCTTCGTCTCCAGGGGGAGATCCCCTCTGCGACAGCGGGAGGTTACCCAGGGCTTGCTGATTCCTGAATAGACACTTTGGAAACAGCATTCCCTCCCGATCGGACACAATCAGCGACACCCACGTCCCGGTTCATACCCCCCGTTTCTTCTCTTCCTTGGCGTCCTTGGCGTCCTTGGCGGTTCAAGTCAACGTGCCCAGACACAAAGCGAGCCCCGCGATCCCAAAGGACCACGAGGCTCACCTCAAATCACTGCTACAGCGATCTAGATCCCGTCGCGGTTGACCACGCAGACGGTCGAGTCCTCACCAAAGCTGACCATCAAGTCCTGAATGGTCGAGAGGTCGTCGCTCACGTAGCGATAGACCCAAATCTCACCCGTCGCAGTCTTGGTCTTGTGGAGAGGCGCACCGAAGTAGCCCTGCACGTCATCGGTGGTCGTCAGCCCTTCCCGAACCAACTTGATCTGGTCGGCGTCGATCGGGGCCCCGATCGTGAGGTCGACACAACCGGTCATGAACACGCCCAGCAGGAGGGCAGTCACACTCATTTTCAGCATGCGCATTGCAGCCTCCTTACTTCGCACTGAACTTGGAGAAAATCTTGTGGCCGAACTTATAGATCGGCTCACCCTTCTTGCCCCACTTCTCACTCATCCGCTCCATCAACTGCTGCGCGTTAGCGGGCTCGTCGCGGTTCTTGGGCATTGAGGAGACGTCGGACGGGATCGCGTCTTCGTAGTCGTCGAGGCTCGTGTCCCCGCCGAAATCGCTGACGTATTCCTTCATGTCGCTCATTTTCATCCGGCCGTTGCCAGTGCTGAGCTGAGTGCCTTGGCTGTCCTTGATCATGTAGCGGAGGCTGATCGTGGCGTTGGTCTTGCGCGTATAGCGGACCCACGTCGCGGTCACGTCGTATTCTTCGTAGAGCGTGTTGCCCTGGTCGTCCATCCCGACTTCGCGGGACTTAGTGACCGTGTTCTTCTGGCGCTTGCTCTTCCAACCGCTGTCCCGAAACCCACCTTCAATGTCCGCGGTCAGGACCGCGTTGGAGTTCTTGGGCCCGCTGATCTCGAGGAACTCGGGACCGAGGTCTCCCACGATTCCCTTGAGCTCGCTCTTGAAGTTGTCGACGAGGAAATCAGTCCCCGACTTGCAGTTGAACTTCCCGAACCGGACGCGAGTCATGGCCAGCTCACGAGTCTCTTCGTAGCGCTTCTGAGAGTCCTTGAAGCCAGGCACGAAGCCCAACGAGCGACGGAAGGCGACGGCCGCCTTCATGGCGCTCTTGGGAGAGACCGGCTTCGCAGACGCGATGTTGTCACCGGTCTTATAGAACTGAGCTGCGGCGAGCGCGGCCAAGCGAGGACGCTGCTCCTCGTCGACGAACAAGTCGACTTGGCTCGGCCCCTTCGCGACGAAGTCCCGGGTCGCGAGGACCCGATCCGCCACAGCCACGGCCTGGGCGTACTTCTTGCTCGCTTCGAAGTCTCGGATCTTGGCGTCTGCCGCCGAAGCGATCTCCTTCCCGATCTCGTCGGTCAGAGCGATCGCTTCACCGTTGGACGGGTCGTCTTTGAGGACCCGGGCCAGGAACTCGATCGAGGCGTGCGGGTTCTTCGAACGAACCTGTTTCGCAGCGTCAATGTTCTTCGAGACGGCGCAGCCGCTCGAGAGAACAACGGCCGCCATCAGGCCTGCGCTCAGCAGGCGAAGTGTGGTTCGCATCGTTAGCGCGCCTTGATGATCAGCTCAACGGCGCTGCTCTGTTGAATACGCGCCTCGGTGAAGTCCTCGTCCTCGAGCATGTATTCGATGTCGCGACGAAGCTGATTCATGTTCCGAGTCGTGTTGATGATCACAGTGTGGACCCCGCCCACGTTGCGCTGCGAGCTAGCGTCCGCGTCAACACCCTTGAGCCCGAACAGCTCCTCGGTGATCGTCCGCTTCTCCTGGCTGTCAAAACCCTTGAGAATCACGTTCACGACGATCTCAGCCGAGGCGCCCTTGGCGCTGGCGGCCTGGCTGAGCAGCTTACGAGCGGTCGCTCGCCCGAGGATCGTGGCCAGTTGACCGCGGAGTTCCTGCTTGCGGGGGCTCGAGAAGATCTGGTCGAGCTTGAGCGTGACCGAGAGCTCCTTGGAGTCCTTGGCCTCGCCACCGACCAGCTTGGCCGTCGCGCGCGCCCGAGACTTGCCCGAGATATCGCGCCGCCCGACGTTGTCCGAGGCGTCGATCGCCTGGTTCTTCATGCTCAGGTCAATGTAGAGCGTGAAGTCAGCCTTCGACTCGTTGGCCATTTGAGTCAGGCGATCCGTGGGCGGAACACCTGCAAAGGCGGATGAGCGCTCGCGAGCCTTGTTGACCACGTCGCTATCTATCGCCTGGAAGCAGACCCCGAAGAACTCCTCGGTGAAGGCGTCGACGAAGTTCTCGTATTCCTCGTCGCTCAACTGCCCGGGGGGCGCAATGATCACGCAACGACCCCGACGATAGAAGTCGGGATACCCCTTCATGTCGTCGGGGACCTCAAACTCGGGCGGTTGCGCGAGCGGGACCTCGGTCCCTGTGTCATCCGGCGGAGGTGGCTCCGACGCACACCCCACAAATGCCACCGCGAGCAGCGCGCTCGCGAGGCTGACTTTGACGTTCAACATGTTCCCCCCAGGCGCTCTCGCGCCACCAATCAATCAGTCTTTGGTTCGGTAGATCTCAATGTGCTTGGCCAGATCCGCTTCCTTGAACTCGAAGGGAATCCCGACCGCCTCGACGGCCTTAGCCACGCTCACACGAAGGTTGTCGCCCGAGTACTTGCACTCGACGACGACTCGGTTCGGCTTCCCACCGCCTGGCAGGAACTCGCTGAAGTCCGGGTCTTGTTTCAGTTCGTCCACGATCAGGCCCGCGTGCTTGCGCCCGAAGTTGTTGAAGAACAGGATCCGCTTGCGGGGGTCTCTGTCCCCACGGACGGCGACCTGACTGTCTGCGCTTTCACCGCGCATGTCGGGATCCTTGTCGAAGATCGGGTCGACTTCCTTCTCCTTTTTCGTCTCGACCGGGTGTTCCTCATGGGGGGGTGGCTCGCTTGAACAGCCGAGCGCGAGGGGGAGGGAGCACAGAAGCAGTGCGCCGAGTAGGCGAAGGGTGCGGGTCACGGGTAACTCCTCAGTGGAGGACTGCGGTCCAAGAGACCAACAGCATGGGTGGTGGCTAGTGCTGCAAAGCAGCAATGGGCCGAGTCCGTGAGGAGCTCTCGCTCCCCACAGACAAACGTCGGGTTTCCGACGGACCTCCGGTTCGACCCGAACCGGGGTGCTCTACACCGCCCCGGAGCTAGGCTCCGGGACGGAACCGGGTGGAGAGAACTCCACCCGGCAGAACAGAAGAAGGGCTACTTCTTCTTGATGATGTTGATGTTGTTGCCGGTCTTGGTGACCTTGCAACCGTCGTAAATGTCGGCGTCCTTGAGGGCGTCCTTCACGGCGCTGGTGATCATAGTCTCGCTGCGATAGGCGCACTTGTAGACCACGAAGACCTTGGTCGCACCCGCGTCCTTCCACTTGCCGAAGCTCTTGTTTCCTTGGAGCTCCTCAATGGCCGTCTCGACGTCGTCGTCGTCGAAGCCCTTGAAGCGAAGCTGGTAGTTGTCCATAGCGCGGAAGGGAGGCCCCTCCTTGCTCCTGGCACCACCGCCGCCGCCGCCGCCGCCGCCACCCTTGACTGCCGGGAGCTCGGACTCACAGGCCGGGCAGGCCGTGAGCGAGTTGTCGACGATCTTGTCGCCACAGCCGGGGCAGTCGCGAGGACCGCCGCCGCCGCCGCCGCCAGCCGAGGGGGCCGGTTGCATGGCGTAGAAGCGATCGAAGAGACGCTTGCAGAGGTGCGTCGCGATGTACTTGCCAACGTGCGCAGCGTAATTCTCGGTGAGTTCGCTGAGGCTTTCGTCCTTGTCCCAGTACGGCTGGTAGATCGAGTCGGTGTTGCTCTCGCTCATCTCCGACTTTTGCTTGGTCGACTTGATCGTGAACGTGCCCAAGACGGTGTCACTGTCGCGGTGGTAGACAGTGCCCTTCATGGCCTGGACGCGGAGGTAACCGCGCTTGCCAATCGAGTATTGGGCGCTTCCGGGCTTGATCGGCTCGAAGCGAATCTTGCCCTTGACCGAGACCACGACCGGCGCCAAGAACATTTGGCCGAACTGGTGCATCTTCTGGTTGCTGGGCGAAGCGCCGAGCTCGAGAGCGGCCTTCATGATCTGTGACTTCTGGCCCGTGTTGGGCGCCTCACGGAAGCGATGGCTGTTTAGGTAGTCGCTGACGCCGGTTCGGAGCTGCTCCCAGATCGCCTCGACCTCGTCCTCGTCGATCTTCGGACCCTTGTAGCAATCCGGGTGAACGACCACGATGATCTTCTCCGCACCGAACGTGTCTTGGACCTCGAGCGCGTCGAGAACCCGGTTGCGAGCCTCGCTCATGCTGACCTTGGCCGAGTAGCGCCACTTGCCGCGACGCTCCTTGAAGCGCTCGCCACGGAGCACGTCGAACATCGAGTGCATCAGCTTCTTGCGCTGCTCACCCCGAATGGCCGAGAACGACCAGTCCGCCAGAATAAACTCCAGGCACTTGGTCACCGCCCGCGCACGGGCGATCGTCTTGTCCGCGTCGGACCCGGTGGCGACCGGTTTACCGCTCCACGAGCGTTGGTCTTTTTCTTGAGCGATGGCTGGAGCACAAAGCCCTACCGCCGCAATGAGGGCCGCAGCCCCTAACGTTTTGAAATTCACAGATTCCTCCCCAACTCTTCCTAGTTAGAAGGCCACAATATGGCATTGGAGACCCCCCCCAACAACCCGGCCTAGGACATGGTTTAACGGGCCGAGCGCGCGACTCGAAACCCCAATTCTTTGCGTTTGAGTCCAGGTGGAAAGCCGAGCCGTTTGGTCGGCCGACAGCCCGCAGGGGCTATGGTGTAACCGCCCCCCTTCCAGACTCGCTTCTTCTTTGTCTTGTCCAGCCAGTCCGCGACCCACTCGGACGCGTTCCCGGCCATGTCTAGGCAACCCAGGAACGAGGCCCCCCGCTTGAACTTGCCGACGCTCGCGAGCTTGCCAGTCCCGGCGTTGATCCTCCCAGCGTCAGGAGCCTTGTTCCCCCACGGCCAAGCCCAGTTTTTGGGCCCCCGGGCGGCCCGCTCCCACTCGGCCTCGGTCGGGAGGCGAAGTCCTCGACCCGCCTGCCGACAATACGCGTCGGCCTCAGTCCAGCTGACGTTGGTCTGGGGCCAAGTCTTGTCGCCACGAGGGAGGCGCCCAGACTTGGTGACCTTGGCGAATTGCTCGCGGGTGACCTCGTATCGCCCCATGAAGAAGGACTCGACTTGTACAGAGCGACCGCTCTCGCCCATAAGCAGCTCGCCGCCAGGGACGTAGACCATCTTGGATCGGTCAGCTTTGCTCAAGTAAGTCCCCGTCTTGACCCCGAAGGTCATTCCCTGTGGCAAAGGCAGGCGTGGTCGCCGCGTCTCCGCCACCTTCTTCCACCAAGAGGGGACGGCGAGGGTCTCCTCGACATTCAGTTTGACCACAAGCCGTTTGCGCACCGCCCCTTGCGTCCGCAAGACCATCGTCAGCTCGTGCGCTCCAGCCGTGAGCGTGAGCTCGTGCGAGAAGGTGGCAGAGCGGAGCGGGATCACCGCGACCCGCTCGCCCGCAACGAGCAGCTCGACCTCTGCGCCCGCGAAGGGTCCTGAGACCTTCACTTTGACCTGAACCGGGGACTTTAGGTTCCCGCTCCCCAGAGGCGCCTGGAGGGTCAGATTCCAGCGAGGAGCAGGCGTCGGGCTCGGGCTCGCGGCCGGGCTCGCGCT
>JAESQQ010000210.1 GCA_016765095.1 Planctomycetota bacterium
CCCCTACCCAAGCGTGTCCTGAGCCGACCTCGGCCGCCCCGCAGCACCTATGCGATCTGTAGGGTGCGGGGTTTACCCCCGCCCGCCGTCTGTCCGGTAAAGACAGGCGGTCTCTCGAGCGCTACTCGATCGTGCAGATCGCCTGCGGGCGCTTGATTCGGAGCACGAGGCACTCGTAGACCCGGAACGGATAGTCCTGATCGCGCTCGCCCAGGAAGGTGACCGTCAGGTCCTCGGCGACGGCGACGTCGAAGTTCTGATCGCCGGTCGAGAGGAGGACTGCCTTGCCTTCGGGGATCACGGGCGAGGTGTAGACCCCGTCGTCGCAGAGCCGGAGGATCGTGTCGAGCTCGGGGGCGAACTGCCCCTCGCTCTGGCGGATCAGCTGCGAGTAGTCCTTGGTCGAGACGGCCAGCGCGAAGGGGCGGTGGTGGTTCTTGGCCAGGAGCGCCTCGCTGGCCTTGACGACGTCTTGGTAGGCCTGCCCGAACGTGGTCCAGTCGCTGCGCGGAACCGTCAAGCGCCCCTCCGCCTGGAGGAGACCCTTGATCCCGAACCGCTCCTCGCCGTTGAAGAGGAGGTTGTCTTCGCGGTCGGCGACGAAGTGCGCCGCCCGAATCGCGCGCGAGGCGTCGAGGGGGGCGTTGAGCTTGGTGCTCAGCTCCACGTCTCGCCAGTGGAGAATGAAGTCCTTGTAGATGATCGGGACGCGGACGTAGGTCTCGTTCGTGGCCTGGATCGGATCGGGATCTTGGCGACCAATGAGGTCGATCTCCGCGTCGCGGTCGGCGCCGTAGGTCTCGAGGCGAACCGACTCGATCCCGGCGCCCAGCGGGCCGTAGATCCCAAGGAAGCGGCGCGCGACGAGGGTTCGTCGCGCTTCGCGGACGATCTCGCTCTGGATTTGAGCCCACTGGCTCTCAGTGAGGGGGCCGTGGTTGTTCATAGGGGGCTCCTTGCGCCAGGGCTCGGCGCGGGTCGGAGGGCTCGCCTGGGCGAGGTGGTTTAGTGACGGAGTGAGCCGACGCTGAGGTTGGAGTCGGCGTTTGGTTGGATCGGCTCGGGGTCGGCTCGCAGGGAGCCGACGGTCAGGCCGGGGGTGTTCGCGCTCGACGCGTGGGGCGACGGGGTGGCGGAAGCGTTTCCGCGCAGGAGCTGGATCTCTGCGAGGTGCTCGTCTTCCTCCGCGTAGAGGTGCTCGATCAGGGACGTCCGCGTCTCTGGGGACATGCCTGGGTCGTTGGAGATCTGGCGCAGGATCTCGCGGTGCTCGTTCTTGACCGCCACCAGACTGGCGAGGGCGGCGTCGACTTCTTGATCTGGCATGAGTGCCTCCGTTGGGGGGCGGATTCTGGAGGAGCCTTCCCGGACCCGCAAGCGATCCAATGGAGATTGAGAATCGGTCTCGTATAGGATCTTGGCCGGTATCGCTTCAGCGAGCCGGGGAGCGTCATGGCGAACAAGAAACTCCAGGGGCGGCGAGCGCTCGTGACGGGCGCCAGCAGCGGGATCGGTCTCGAGATCGCCCGGGAACTAGCTCGCCAGGGCGCGAACCTGGTCGTCGTGGCTCGGCGGACGGATCGTCTCGAGGCGCTCGCGACGGAGCTCCGCGAACGAGAGGGGATCGAGGTTCTCGTGCAAACCGCTGACCTGGCAGATCCCAGCGCTCCAGAGGCTCTCTTCGCGGCGACCGAGGGTGCAGGGGTCGAGATCGATCTGCTCGTCAACAACGCTGGCTTTGGTGCCTACTTGCCTTTCTCGGACACGTCCTGGGAGCGCTACGAGGGCATGATCCGGGTCAACATGACTTCGCTGACTCACCTCTGTTGGCTGTTCTTGCCCAACATGAAGGCGCGTCGCCGTGGCTGGATCATGAACGTGGCCTCAATGGGGGCCTACTTGCCCTGCCCGACGTTCGCGGTCTATGCGGCGTCGAAGGCCTACGTCCGCAACGTGACCGAGGCGATCGACTTCGAACTCAAGGGGACGGGGGTGCACGCGATCTCGATCTGTCCGGGCGGAACGACGACGGAGTTCCTCGATCACGCGAACCAGAGGCTCAAGCCTGGGGCGAGCTTGGCCATGATGTCCGCGGAGCGCTGCGCCAAGATCTCGGTCCGAAAAATGCTCGCCGGTCGCCGCAACGTTGTGACCGGCTACCTCAACTCGTTCCTGATGTTTGCGCTCCGGTTCTTCCCGCGCGGGATGTACGCCTTCTTTGGCCATGTGTCGCTTGCGCTGGGCGTCGAGTCCGTTCCGGTCAAGCCCGCGATCGCGACTGGCGAGGCTGAGTAGCCGTTCGCAAGGGAGACGGAGCGAGGGTAGGCTGCGAGGACCCCTTCCGGAACCGCGTCAGAGCGGGTCCAATCGGGGGGCCGAAGGCCGGCTGAAATGGAACTCAGGTGATCGGATTCGATCAGTTCGCTAAGGAATACGGGTCCATGACCCGCGCGGAGTTCGTGGGGACGATCGTTTGCCCTCACGTCCTCGTGGCGGAGTTCACGATCCAGCCGGCGACTTTCCAGACCAAGCGGCTCAACAAGAAGGACCTCTGGGGCCCCTCGAGTGAGAACTGCGTAGGCTACTTCGTGATTCCTGTCTCGAAGCGAGAAGGCGCCAACGCGTTCGGTTCCATGGTGACCTTCGGGCGCGCAGGCAACAACGACCTCGTGTTCGAGCACGATCGCGTCAGCAAGTTCCACGGCTACTTCCGCCAAATCGACGGCCAGTGGTCCGTTTGCGACGCCGACTCGCAAAACGGAATGACCGTCGACGACGTCGACGTCGCCAAGGGCGACAAGATCGGCGTGCCCGTCAAGTCGGGCGCGAGCGTGACTCTCGGGGGGCAGGTCGAGCTTGTCTTCTACTTGCCCGAAGGGCTGCACACTCGTTGTCAGGCCCTCCTTCGCAGCTAAGCCCTTCCGGGCGTTGAATTTGGGGTCGCATGGCGCGAGTCCTCGTCGTCGAAGATGTCAGGAGCCAAGCGCTCTTCCTCCGCCGCCTGATCGAGGTGGAGGGCCACGAGGTCGTGACGGTCACGGACGCCCGCGGGGCGCTCGAGGCGCTTGAGGGGGAGCCCTTCGACGTCGTGCTGACGGACCTCCGGCTCGACTCGGGGTCGGAGGAGGACTCCCCCGACGGGATCGCGCTCTTTCGGCTCGCGCAGGACCTGTTGGGGACCCTGACCCCTTCGTTTGTGATCCTGACGGCTCATGGAACGGTCGCGACCGCTCGTGAGGCGTTGCGGGCTGGGGTCTACGACTTCCTGACCAAGCCCGTTGACCCCACCGAGCTCGGGGCCCTGATCCGGAACGCGGCCGAGCTCCGCCGGCTCCACGACGAGAACCGCGCCTTGACCCAGGCCGTCGCGGTCCAGCGCGTCGAAGAGAAGCTGATTGGATCGAGCCCGTCGTTTCAGCGTGTGCTCGAGTTGGCCAAGGCCGCCGCTGGGAGCGAGGCCACGATCCTCGTGCGCGGCGAGAGCGGAACGGGGAAGGAGCTCTTGGCGGAGTTGATTCACGCCGCAAGCCGCCGGGCCGACGGCCCGTTCGTGAAAGTCAACTGCGGCGCGATCCCCGAGAATCTGCTCGAGGCGGAGCTGTTCGGACACGAACAGGGTGCCTTCACTTCGGCTCACCAGGCGCGCCGGGGACGGTTCGAGGTCGCGTCCGGCGGAACGATTTTTCTCGACGAGATCGCGGAAATGTCACCTTCGCTTCAAGTCAAGCTCCTGCGCGTGCTCCAAGAGCGAGAGCTCGAGCGCCTCGGTGGACAGGGTGAGGTGATCCCCCTCGACTTGCGCCTGGTCGCCGCGACCAACCGCGATTTGGAGGGCATGGTGCGGGCCGGGACGTTCCGCGAAGACCTCTACTACCGCGTCAACGTGATCGCGCTCCAGGCTCCCCCGCTTCGCGAGCGCCACGGTGACGTCGAGCTCTTGGCCAATCACTTTTGCGCCCGCTTCACCGAGAAGAACCGCAAGCAGTTTCGCCAAGTCTCGTCCGAAGCCCTGCAGCTCATGCGGGCCTATCCCTGGCCTGGCAACGTGCGCGAACTCGAGAACGTGATCGAGCGGGCCGTCGTGCTCGGGCAGGGTGAGGTGATCGAGCCCGCTCACCTGCCGCCGACGGTTCGCGAGGCCAAGCTCGTTGACGCCGAGGAAGTCCTCGAGGCGGCGGTCGGGCACGCCCTCGACGAGTCTCTCCCGCTCGAGTCGTTCCTGAGTCAGGTGATCGAGGCGGCGCTTCGCCGCAACGGGGGCAACGTCTCTCGGGCTGCGGCGGCTCTCGGAATGACCCGGCGAGCGCTCCAGTACCGCATGAACCGCGACGGGATTGGGTCGTGGCGCGCTGGGACGTGATCGTGATTGGGGCCGGGCCTGGCGGAGCGGCTGCAGCGCGCGCCGCGAGCGCCGGTGGCCTCCGGGTGTTGGTCGTTGAGGCCGGCCGTTGGCCGCGTCGTAAGGCTTGCGGCGGTGTGCTCTCAGCCGACGCCTTGGGGCAGGCCGAGGAGCGCTTTGGGCCAACTCCACTCCACGCCTTGGCTGATCCGCCGATCCTGCGCCAGACACGAGTCCACCTCTCTGGGACCGAGTCCTACACCGCGCCGCTCAGCTGGCCCGCGATTCGTGTCGAGCGGAAGGCCTTCGACGCTCACTTGATCGGCCACGCGGGGGCAGACCTTCGGGCCCGAACGCGCGTCCTGAACTTCGAGCAGACCGAGTTTGGCGTCGACTTGGAGCTCGAAGCGGGAGTCTTGGAGGCCAAAGTCGTCGTGGTCGCGGCCGGCGCCGGATCGACTTTAGCGCCCGTGCGCGGCGTGCGGCGCAGCTTGGCCTTCGCGAGTCGAGTCAACTACCGGGCCACGGGGCAGGTCGAGGGCCGCGAGTGGCTCCTGCTCGACACCCCCGAAGACGGTCTGGCGGCGATCGATCCCGAGCGAGACGGGATCCTCTCGATCGTGACCATGGTCAAGGATCCGCGCCGCTGGAAGCAGAGTCAGGCTCAAGCGATTCGGATCGCCCAGAGCCTGGGGCTTGGGATCGAGGTCGAGCAAGAGGCTGAGTTCGGTTGGCTGGCGCGTGGGGGTCCCTGGCTCGGGATCGGGAAGGTCCTCGTCGTGGGGGACGCGGCCGGGCTCGGACTCGCGCTCGGGTTTGGGCTCGAGTCGGCGCTCGAGAGCGGGGAGGCCGCCGGCCGAGCCGCCGTCGAGGCGATTCAGGCTGGGGCTGAGCTCCAAGCCGCCTACAAGGAGTGCCTGCGGCCGCTCCTTCGGCGCCGCCAGGCGGAGCGTCGTCTCCACAGCATGCTCCGGCTTCGATTGGCGGGCCTCGACGGGCAGCAAGACCTCGGCGAGGCGCTCTCGGCGTCCTTCACCAAGCGCGGCGCGCTTGGAATGCGCCTCTCTCAGACGATTCAAGCGCTCGACGTCGAGGAGGCCCCCCCCAAGGGGTTTCGCGTCGGTCCCCAAGAGTGAGCGATCCGTGAGTCGGCGCTTCGCTTTCTACGCAGCGATCCAGAACGTCCCGGAAGGACGTGTTGCGACTTACGGTCGGATCGCGCGCGCGGCCGGGTTCCCTCGCTGTGCCCGGCAGGTCGGCCAAGCCCTGGCCGCGTTGCCTCGGGAGACCTCGGTCCCCTGGCACCGTGTGGTCAACGCCCGCGGCGAGATCAGCACTCGCGCAGGAGGCACGAGCCAGCGCCGGCTCCTCGAGGCGGAGGGAGTCGAGTTCGACGCCCGCGGCCGGATCGACCTCGGTGTCTTTACTTGGCGTGAGGACGAGGTCTAAACCAACGAAAAGCGCGCC
>JAESQQ010000019.1 GCA_016765095.1 Planctomycetota bacterium
CGCTTCGGTTGCGGTCGGGGTCTCGCTCTCGAGCGTGGGGTTTTCGTTTTCGGACATGGTTCTGTTCCTGTCTACCCGTTCGCCGCTGCGCTTGCTCGTAACTCGAGGACTTGAGCGGTCGAAGGGGTCACCTTGTAGTGATCATCCATTCGGAGGCCAACGATCCATACCGGTCGATCATCAAGTGTGACGACTGGAATGGCGTCCCGCGCCTCCCGCGGGACTTTTTGGTCAATGAGAAATCGCTTCAACGAGCGACGTCCCGGAGCACCGAGCGGCCAGAAGCGATCTCCTGGTCGTCGGCGCCTAACTGATAGTTCACCGCGCACGCGTGAGGCGTCCAGCAGGACGCGTTTGGCGGGGTCGGCGTGGAGGTCGTCGGGTCGACCGACGAGCCGTGCGCTGAACTCGAGCCCAGCGGCCCGGTCAAGCGTGGCTCCGCCGACTTCCAACGAGAGCGACTCGTGGGGCTGGCTCACGCGCTCCTCGGAGAGCCGAACCAAGCGGCCCTTGCGGACCCCCAGGCGAACCCCGCCCGGCAGCGAGAGCGCGCCGCGGCCGAATCGCACGATTCGTTCGAGCGCCCGCACGTGCCGAGCCTCGACCCGACCTGGCGCGCAGCGCGTCGCGAGTTCGAACAGGGCCTCAGAGCAAACAGCCGGCTCGGCCTTGGCGAGGGCTGCCAACTCGAGGCCGCCCTTGGGGTCGGCGAGGGCCCGCGCCGAAGCGAGGACGGCTTGCCCGTTCCGGCGAGCCTGGCGACCGAGGCGCAGGAGCGCATCGTCGACGAGCGGGTTGACCTCGCGCCGCAGGAAGGGCAGGACGACGTCGCGGAGCCGGTTCCTCGTGAGCGTGGTGTCGGCGTTGCTGGGGTCCACGAGCCAAGTGATCGCGCGCGCGCAGGTAATCCGCGCCCTCGGAGCGGGACCGATCCAAGAGCGGGCGAACGATCCACGTCGCGCTCTCTCGCGCCAAGCGGCGCCGAGCCGGCATTCCACCCAGGCCGACGACGCTCGTGCCGCGGAGCGTTCGGTGCAGGATCGTCTCGACTTGGTCGTCGCGGGTGTGCCCCACCGCGACCGCCTGGGCGCTCACGTGAGCCGCGACCTCGCCCAGGTAGGCGTAGCGGACTCGCCTCGCTTCAGCCTCGCGAGAACCGGTCACACCGCCGTCCTGGCCCGTCTCGATCCGTCGCGTGTGAAAGGGGAGGCCGAGCCGCTCCGCGAGAGCTGAAACGTGCTCAGTCACGACGCGAGCCGCTGCGGGCTCTTGCCAGCCGTGGTCGAGGTAGGCCACCTCGAGGGTGACCCGCAAGTGCTTGGCTGCGGCCTTGAGCGCCACGACCAGCGCCGTCGAGTCGACTCCACCCGAGACGGCGACCACCACACGCTGACCGGGCTTGAGCAGGACGAGGCCCTGGCGCAGCACGCTCTGTTCGTATGGGTGCAACATGAGTCTATCCAGGGGGAGGGGAGGCTAGAGAGGGCCGCGAAGTATAGCCTGGGAGCGGAGCCCGCAAACCGCTAGGACAAGCGCCGGCTACCCTAGGCGCGGAGTCCTCCCAAGCCTATTCGTGCTCGGTGGTCCGCCCTCTATACGCTCTCGGAGCCTTCGCCTGTGCCTTCCCTTCGTTCTTCGCTCCTCGTCGCGCTGTTGCCCCTCGCAGCCACAGCCCTCCTCCTCGCCTTGGCCACGCCCCCGAGGACCCACCCTGCGGGGGTCAAGGCCGCAGCGGCGGTCGAGCCGGGCGAGGCATACGCCTGGCTTGGACGGCTCCAGGCAGACCACGGCTCGCGAGCCGCCGGCTCCAAGAGCCTCCAGACGGGTGTCGCGTTCATAGCGAGTTCGCTCCACGCGGCGGGTGCGCGCCGGGTCCACGTCCAGCGCCTGTTCTACGAGGGCGAACCGGTCCTCAACGTGATCGGCACGATCCGCGGGCGCAGCCGGGATCGGATCGTGATCGCAGCTCACCACGACGTGGTCCCAGGCGCCCCCGGAGCAATCGACGACGGCGGGGCGATCGCCGCCCTCCTGGCCGCCACGCGCGCGATCGCTCGGGGGCCAACGCCCCCCTGCGACGTCGAGATCGCGATCTTCGACGGAGAGGAGCGAGGCTGCCTCGGCTCCAAGGCCCGCCTCGCGAGGCGGAAGAGAGGTCTGATTCGAGTGGCGCTGGCGGTCGAACTCGTTGGATGGCGACACGACCGCCTCGTCGCGCACACGATCCCCTACGGCTTCGCCTGGGAGGCCGAGGGGATCGCGCCCGCCTGGGTCCCCGTCGGGTTGAGTCGAGCAGGTCGCGCTGCCAACGCGAGGGTCGGCTTCGGCGACCCAACCTTCGCGCCCTGGTACCAAGCCACGACCCGGATCCTCAAGCTCCGCACCGGCTCCGACGCGGGCGCCTACAGCGAAGCGGGGATCCCCTCGGTCATGCTGACTGGCTCCTCGCTGACCAACTTCTACTCCGCCTATCACCGACCGACCGACACAATGGAGCAAGTCGACCCCGACCGACTCGACGACGCGGCCCGAGTGATCGCTGCCAGCGTGTGGGAGTTCGGAGCCCTCAGGAATCCCTCAGCGACGCTCGGCGTCCCCTCCTTGAGCTTTGGCGAGCGGACCTTGGGCCCGCTCGCCCTTGGGCTGATCGGCCTCCTGGCTGCCCTCGCCGCAGCCTGGGCCGCGCTGCAGTCCACCAGCGAACGAGGAGAGCGCGGCCACGTCCTGCTCGCCCTGAGCCTGGTCGCGTTTTCGCTGCAGGGCTCGGTGATCGGCCTCCTCTGCTTCGTGCCGCTCGCGTCCGCGCTCGCCCTCGCGAGCTCGCTTCGCCAGAGTCGAGCCAAGAAGATCCTCGTCCTGATCCTCGGGACCCAACCGCTCGTGGTGGAGCTGCTCCTGATCCTGGGCGCCTCGCTGAGCTTCGGTTTTGGCTGGCGCGCGGGCCCGCTCGAGACCTTCGGGCTGCTGCTCGCCTCGGCAGGGACACTGCTCGCGTTCGCCTCGCTCGGGGCCAAAGACCTGAAGGACTAAACGGAAGTTCGTGATTCTGAGTGGTTGCGCAGCACCGAGACGTTCTCGAGTGGCGACCGAATCACGAATTTCGTTTCTAGAAGATTGAGTCTAGTAAAGCGGAGCACGATTCTGACCGGGGTCGCCTCCCTAGCGAGGGGGGGTCGTGAGACCACACTTGCGGGCGACCTCTCAGGATCGTGGCCTCCGGTTTAGCGCGAGCGAAGGAGGTCGACCTCCCGCATCAGATCGAGGAAGCGAGCCTTGCGAGCCGGGTCCCGCCCAAAAGTCCGATCTCGTTGGCGGAGCTCCTCCAAGAAGCGCGCCGCCTCGCCGACCTGGTTGGCCTCGACGTAGGTCTTGCCGGTCTCGAAGGCGATCGCCCACCACTCGGACTTCGCCCTCGGGTCGTCGAGGAAGCGGAGCAGCTCGAGGTATCGCTCGAGCGCCTTGAGCGGCTCCAGGATTGCTCGCTGGAGCAGGCAGCGCTCCAGGATCACGTCCAGCCGATCCTGGGCTGAGGCCCCGAGCGCGTCGAGCTCATCGAGCCCCATCTGCGGGCGGGCTTCTTGGCGAGCGATCCGCGCCAGCCCGAGGTGAGCCAAGACGCGTGGTGTCCGTTTGGGACATTGCTTGAGAGCCTTGAACTGAGTCCCTGCGCTCTCGAGGTCACCGGCGGCCTCGAACAGCATCGCCAAGGCGAGCCGCTCAGCGGCGGAGAGCCTGTCCTTCGCGCGGGCCGCGTAGCGTCGAAGCAGACGCTGGAGCCGCGCCTGCTGTTGCGCCCGGAGTGGCCCGCGGCGGGCGAGGGCACTCAACGCCCCGCGCTCGACGGCCTCGGCCTGGAACAAGAGGGGGCTCTTGGGATACGAGCGCTGAAAGTCCCAGGCCTCCTTGGCAGACCTGCGATAGCGCTTGTGATTGACGAGCGCGACGAGGAGCCCGACGCGAGTCCGATTCACCATAGGCCTCAGGCGCTCCCGGTCTTTACGAAGCAAGCGAAGGTAGATCCGTCGCTTCTCGACCTGCGCCAAAACCCCCTCGCCTGCAACGAGGGCCCCCACGTCACCGGCCTTGGCTGCTGTCCCGAACAGAGCCGTCGCGTGGTGGTGGCTCGCGACGAGGAGTCGCCGTTCGCCTGCCGTCGGGCGCCCCTTCGCAGGCAGGCCGTCCACCTGCTTCTGAGCCGCGGCGATCGCGGCGGCCGGATCTTGGCTGAACAGGAAGTGAAGCTGCCACTCCCGAAGCTGGCTGAGGAGCTCCTTCGCCTCCTCCTGGTCCTCGTAGCTCTTGATCGACTCGACTTCTTTGGCGAAGTCGGCCTCGAGCGCGTCCACGTCTTTGGCAACCGCACGGCGCGCGGCCTCGTCCTTGCCGGCCAGCGCTGGCAGAACGCGCCCTTGCAGGCGCGCGTAGCTCTCGAGACGACGGACTCGCATCACCTCGGCCCCGGGCTCTGTGCCCTTGGGGAGCGCGGCTCGATAGGCCTCGATCCAAGCCAGCGCAGCATCGGAGTCCTTCCCGAGGTGAGCCAGCTCGATCAAGGCGAGGTGCGCGGCCTCCCGCAGCTCCCAGCCCGCTTGGTCGCTCTGGAGCTTCCGGAGCGCCCGCTCATAGGAGACTTGGGCGGCGAAGATCTCACCAGCGGCCTTGGACTCTCGCGCGTGCACGAACGAGGCCCCCGCCACGTCGAGCAGACGCTCCCCTTCGCTGAGCAGCTCGACGGTGGCCTCCACCTCGACCTCGGACCCTTGGTGGACCGGCAGGTAGCGGTAGTAGGTCTCAAGGGTCAGGGTTCCAAAACAAGTCGCGAGGACTCGGTCGCCGATATGACCTCCGCCCTTCCAGGAGCCGCGCTCGCAGCCACTCCCCCGCTGCTGGGTCCCGATCAGTCCGTCTCGAATCCGAGGATTGAACGTCTCCCAAGCCTTCCCACCGACTTGATACATGGCCAGCGCCGCGTAGTAGAGGTGATAGAAGTTCTGGACTCCGCCGCCCGAGATCGAGAGCTGGCTCTGCCCGACGAGCGCCGTCGCGCGCCGGTTGATTGGGGTCGTCGGCGACTCGCCGAGCATGATCCTCAGGAAGAGTCCACTCGCGTTCATGGCTGGCGTCCGGTGTCCCCCCTTGACGTAGGCGGTCGTCCCGGAGTGGCCAGTCACGACCTTCAACCAAGCCCGCACCTTCTCGTAGGCCTGGGAGGGGATCTCGACTCCGGCGTTTTCGGCCGACTTGAGCGCGAGGACCATCCAGCTCGTGACGCTGGTGTCGGTGTCTGTGGTGCCAAATCCATAGCGCCAGCCGTATTTGCTCTGATCCGCCAGGATGTAGCTGACCGCGCGCTCGACGCCCGACTTGAGATCCGGGTCCTCCCAGCGCGAGAGAGCCTCTGAGAGCGCCAGAGTCGCGATCGCGTGCTCGTAGTTGTACGTCCAACGCGCCCGACCGCGGCGCCCCTTGGCCATTCGCCCAACGCGATCGACGCGCCGCAGGAGCCACTCGACGCCTCGCTTGACGACCCGCTGGTAAGGGCCTGGCTTCTCTGGGCTGTGATCTGCGCAGAGGTAGCAGAGGACTGCCATGCCTGTCCGGGCCAGGTCGCCACCCTTGGGTCGTTTGCGGTCTGGGTTGGTGTGCTTGGTCGAGAGATTCGTCCAGGCCCCCTCCTTTGATTGGTGACGTGCCAGCCACTCCAGGCCGCCCGTCAAGGCACCATCACTCGCTTTGGAGGCGCCCCCCCGTTTTTCGCGCGCTCCCCCGCGTCCCACTCCTGCTCGACCGCCGCCGCCGACGCCAAACACCATCACCTCACCCGCGGCGTCTCCGCGAGCCTCGTGAAAGGGGTCGTCGGTGTCGGCCTCGCTGAGCGCCTCGAGGTCTCGCCGGGTCGCGTCCTGGAGCGCCTCGAGCGCCGCGTCCTGGGTCTGGTCCGTGCCGGCTGTCACCGGGATCACCTTCTGCGGCTTGGCGAGACGGACCTCGACCGGAAGGACCTCCTCCTTGAGCTGGCTCGCGATCGTCCAAAACGAGAGCCCGACCAAGAGGAGCAGGTGCAGGAACCCGGCGACGGCGAAGGCCGGCGAGCGCTGAACGGCCTCTCCGGCGCTCGATCTCCAGGCGCGATAGCGCCGGTGCTGGCCGAGCTGCCCCGCAGCTTCGGGGGCGGACGGCGCCCGGCGAGGAGCGACG
>JAESQQ010000211.1 GCA_016765095.1 Planctomycetota bacterium
CTAGGTGTGCTGGAAGGCGAAGGGGGAGTCTGGATCTAGAGGGGCTGTGGGTGCGTCCTCGAGCCGACGATAGGCGTCGGTGCCGGGTGGAAAGACGACACCCTGTCGCTCACCTCGGCGCCAACGGCGGCGGGCCTCCATGTAAGCCGCGACCCAGGCGATCCATGCCTCCGCGAGACGGCCAACGGACTCCGGATCTCCTCGAAAGCGTTTGTAGTCACGGTCGATCTCGGTATCGAGATTGAAAGGGACCGTGCTCGGATCGAGGCGTAGAGCAGCCTCGGCACCAAGCGAGGGACCCTCACGGAGAGCATGGAGACGCTCGCACTCCTCCTGGACAGCCCCCCGAATCAGCTCTTCATACTGTCCTTTCGTGAGGTCGCCGAAACACCCCGGCTTGCTGAGATAGAAGAGGACACTCACTGGCGTGCCCCCTTTGTCAGGAGGCGCCTGGTTGAAGAAGTGGAGGGGCCGGGTCGCCGTGATCGGAACAGTCAAGAGTTGACGCCAATCACCCACCGTTCCAGGCCATTCGTGGGGGTAATCGCAAAGATTCGCCGCCACCGGATTGCAGAGCGTGTAAACGATCGAAGAGAGGACCTCGTGACGCTCGCGGAGGTCGATTTTGTCCTTGGTGGTCGTAGCCTCCCAGAACACCCCCTTCCGTTTGCGAAGCGCGTTCATGGAACGTGCCAGAACGCTGTTCTTGTGGGAGAGATACTCAGACCTGACGGCGTCCTCGTCGAAAAGGACCGAGTGGTCGTGATTGCTCATCTGCTGGGCGGCGTAGTACTGGACCTTCCAATTGAACTTCCTGGCCGAGAGAGCGAGGGAATATCGGTAGGCGTTGGCCGAGACCGCGTCGGGCCGGAGCAAGAACTGCTGCCCCACCACCCGACGGGTCAGGAAGGAGACGGAGTTCTTGAACACAGGTCGGGGACGAGTCACGCAGGGTGAATCGCGAACGAGGGTCCACCCGCGAGAAGACGCCAGGCAAGGACGGGAAGTAATTACGACGGCCTGATTCGTCTCGCCGATCCAGTCGAGGGGCAAGATTTTCCCGTTCGTGTCGAGACGAACCTGAGACGTAGCCGACCCTGGAGACGTAGCCGACCCTGGGTCAGGCCGCAGACGACCCTGGGTCAGGCTACGCTGCTCTGGGTCAGGCTACGCTGCTGGGTCAGGCTACGCTGGGTCAGGCCGCAGACGACCCTGGGTCAGGCTACGACCCTGGGTCAGGCTACGACCTCCCCGTTCGCAGACGACCCTGGGTCAGGCAGTGCTCCTGGGTCAGGCAGTGCTCTGGGTCAGGCAGTGCTCGAAGTTGCTTATCAGGGATTGGCCGCGCTCGGCTTCGGATAGGATCTGCGCGTGAGCAGCTTCCTCGTGTTTGAAGGGATCGACGGCGCCGGCAAGTCCAGCCAGATCGAGGCGTTGGTCTCGCGTCTTGAGAGCTGCGGACGCCGTGTGCGCCGGCTCGTGGAGCCGACGGACGGCCCCCACGGAAGCGAGCTCCGCCGCAGGGCACGGGAAGGTCCCGCAATGACGGCCCAGGATGAACTCGACTTGTTCCTGGCCGACCGCCGCGAGAACGTGAGCCAAAACGTGAATCCTGCCCTGGCGGCAGGCGAAGACGTCGTCCAAGACCGGTCCTACTTCTCGACCGCGGCCTACCAGGCCGCGCGGCCTGAGCTGGGCCTCACCCCTGATCAGATCGTAGACCTCCACGCGGATTGGGCTCCCTCCCCAGATCTGGTCCTCCTCCTAGACCTGCCCGTCGACGTCGGCCTGGCACGGGTCGCGCGCCGAGGCGCCGGGGACGCGTTCGAAGAGGAAGGCCGCCAGCGACGAGTTCGAGCGAACTTCCTCGCCCTCGCCGAGCGGACGCCCGCCTTTCGGCGAATCGACGCCGATCGCCCCGCCGAAGAAGTCGCAGCCGACGTGTGGGCCGCCGTCGAAGCCCACCTCCAAACCTCGTGCTAAAGCGCGGCTCCCCCCTTTGGATCGGGCTCCTCGCCCTGCCCTGGGTCCTGGGTGGGCTCTGGATCGCCTTCGGATCCGCCCCCTCCCCCCCCCAACGAGAGGTCATCGTTTACTGCGCCCTCGACCGGCTCTATGCCCAACCGATCCTGGACCGGTTCACGGAGCGCACGGGGATCACCGTCCGAGCCAAGTGGGACACCGAAGCCTCCAAGACAACCGGCCTCGTCAAGGCGCTCCTGACCGAGCATGAGCGCCCGCGCTGCGACGTGTTCTGGAACAACGAAGTCAGCCAGACGATTCGCCTCGCCGACGCGGGAGCGCTCGATTCCTACCGGAGTCCGTCAGCGGTCGGAATTCCCGACTGGGCTCGCGATCCCAAGGATCGGTGGACCGGGTTCGCAGCCCGCGCGCGAGTCCTGATCGTGAACGAGGCACGCGTCCCGAAAGACGCCCGCCCGACCTCCGTTCAGGACCTCGCGGATCCGCGCTGGAGAGGCCAAGTCGGAATCGCCAAGCCCCTGTTCGGGACGACCGCGACCCACGCGGCAGTTCTGTTCGCCCTCAACGGGCCCGAGCCTGCCATAGCCTTCTTCGAGAGCTTGAAGGCGAACCGAGTCGTGATCTGCGCTGGAAACGCCGACGTCAAAGACCGCGTCGTCGCGGGCGAGCTAGCCTTTGGCTGGACCGACACCGACGACGCCCACCTCGCGATGCTGGCAGGCGAGAAGATCGTCGTTGTGTTCCCCGACCAAGGGCCGGAGGGAAAGGGGACCCTCCTGATCCCAAACTCAGTGGCGGTGATCCAGGGCGGGCCCAACCCAGTCGAGGCCCGGGCGCTCGTCGACGCCCTCCTCAGCGCCGAGACCGAAGAGGCCCTCGCAGCCGCCAGATCGGCCCAAATCCCGCTCCGACCTGGGCTAGAGCGGCCGTCGTGGATTCCCAAGGACCTCAAAGCCCTCAACGTCGACTGGCAGGCGGCAGGACAAGCGTTCGGCGCCGCCAGGACCTACCTAGACACCAGATTCCTCGCCCCAGCCGAGGGAAAATGAGGTTCCCACTACCCGCTTGGGAGGTAACGCTTTGGCGCGTATCATGACTCCCTCGTAGGGAAGCTAGGAGGCCGATTCGTGGCCAAGAAAAAATCCGCTAGAACCTCGTCCGTCTCCGGCAAGAAGGGGACCGGAAAGTTCAAGCGCAGCGGTAGTGCGAGCGCCAGGAGCGCCAAGAGCGGCAGAAGCACCGGCCGCAACAAGTCGGTCCGGACTGCAAAGCCGACCGGCCACGCGCTGGTCGACGTCGTCTGCACCGAGTGCTTCACCGAGCTCGCCCTCGATACGGGAGTCCGTGGCGACTCCCTCGAGTGTCCGATCTGCGGCCACGCTTCGAAGCGCACCAACGACACTCAACTCAGCCAAGACATGGCTCTCCTCAAGGCCGAGCGCACCAACGCCGCCATAGCACTCTTCCTGACCGTCGTGACCGTCCTCGGCTTCGCGGTTTGGGCCGTCTTTCAGGCCAACCCAATCAACTCCGACGACGGCGGCATGTTCTGGGGCCCACTCAGCCTCTCGATCATCAGCGGCTTTCTCCTGATGATCTTTGCGGGCGCAAAATACGAGGGCAATCGCTACGAGTACTACTTCTAGCCCGAGCGCCCGGCCTCCCTGGCCCGCTCCTGCTCCCCCCTTGCCGACGTCGTTGAGACCGTGTCACTGAGAGCCATTCGATCCGTGCTCGTCTTGTCGGCGCTCGCGATCTCTGCGGGCTGCCAATCGCACCCGGCGCCGATCGCGACAGACGAGGAGATCACGGCGACCGCCGTCCAGCTCTACGTCACTCAGATCGGGCAGGACACCCCTGACTTGTTCCTGGACGGCGTCGCGGCCGAGCTTCGCGAGCGCTTTGTGCTCAACGGATACGACTCGACGGGCGTCGTGACGCAGCCCTTTAGCGAAGGGGAGCTGCTTGAGCACCTCAGCGGCCTCAACGAGCGCGTCCCAGGGACGGCGGCCCTCCATTTGACCTTCCTCGAGGCCCCCGTCGGCCTGGGCAAGCTCTACGCAGAGGTCCACGCCACGATCTACGACCCGAGCGGCCGCGTCCTCCTCAGGGGAGATCTCAAACCCCCGCCCCGCTCGCTCCCCGAAGTGATCTTCCCGCTCCGTCGCCCGGGAGCGGCGGGACGACGGTGGTGCCGCGAAGTCTGGGAGGACACGCTCTCGCTCGTCCTCGCCCCGCGCGGATAGCCAGCTCCCCCCCTCTACTACTTGGGCGGAGTGGGCTTGGGCGGAGCGGGCTTGGGCGGAGTGGGCTTGGGCGGGGTCTCCTGCTTCGGACCCGACTTGCCCTTGAGTTTGAGGAGCGAGCGCTCGACCTCGAGCAACACGTCATGCCCCTCGCGACTCTCGGAGAGGCGCGCCTCGAGCGCGGGGATCGCTCTCCGATCACCAATCGCGCCTAGGGCTCGCGCCGCCTCGAGGCGCAGATCTCGTCCTGGCCGGACCAAGATCCTCTCGAGGAGAGCTCTCGTCGAACTCGCCGCGGGTCCGCTCGCCCTAATCGCTTGGAGCGCTCGCCAGCGCAGCATGGCGTCCTTGGCCTCCAGCGCCGCCGCCAAGTCGGGCACGGCAGCCGCCGCCTCCGGGCCCCACGGACACACCAGCGATATTGGGCCAAGCGAGACGAGGATACGGAAGAGCGGGGGATCACAGCGCCGGCGGTGGTGGGCTTGTGGTACCTGAACCGGGAGAGCCCGGGGAGCCACGACTTGGGCGTGGCCGGGGCCGCGCCGGAGGGGAGCGTCGGGGCCGCCGAC
>JAESQQ010000212.1 GCA_016765095.1 Planctomycetota bacterium
CGTGGGCACAGGCGCGCTGACGTCTCCCCCGAAGAGGCGTTCGAGGGCCTCGCTCGAAATCTCGATCCCTGCGCCAGGCCTCGAACTCGGCTCGGGTTCGGGCGCGGGTACGGGCGCAGGCGCGGGCGCGGGCGCGGGCTGAGGCGCGAGCTGAGGCGCGAGCTGGGGCACGGGCTCGGGCTGGGTCTCGCCCTTGCGCTGCCAATAGGGGACGGCTTGCGGGTCTGCCTCCGCCTCGGGTGGCAGGTCGAGGCCCTCGTCCTCGAAGTCTCCGTCGTCGAAGTCCCCGTCTTCCGAGTCCCCATCTTCCGAATCCCCAGGGGCGCCCGGCTCGGCCTTCGCTTCGACACCCCCCGGGGGAGACGAAGCCGCCGGCGCTGGAGCGGAAGCCTCGGGAGGATCCGCCTCTGACTCGTCCTCCGCGAGCAGCTCTTCGAGCGGGACTCCCTCGAGGTAACTCGTCAGCTCGCGGCCGGACACGCTGACGCGATAGCGGAAGCCGACTTTGCTGACGCCCCCCAGCCATTCGAGCCAATGAACCCAGCTCTGAAAGACCGGCATTGAGGGGCGCCTGGCCTCGAAGTCGGCCGATCCGATCCGGCGGAAGAGTTCGCTCTCGCTGAGGAAGTCCTCCCCGATCTGGGCCAGGGTGAACCGGGTCAGATAGGGATTGAGCTCGACGAAGCGATCCAGGAGGGCGCGCAAGAATGGGTCGTCGTCGGCGCTCGGAGGCTTTCGCTGGGTTGGGTTTTGGGCCTCGAGCGCGGTGTCGTCGAGCCGACGGCGGACGCGGGCGCCTGAGATTGGCATGTCCCGGCCCGGAGCCTCTCGAACCATCTCGGACTGACGAGCGGCCTGCTCTTGATCGCTTCGAGCGAGCTCTTCCAAGAGCTCCGCGCCGACCTCGTTCAGGCGGGGCGCCTCGCCTCGGAGCGCGCCGATCCCCAGCAAGCGCTGGCAGAACTCAATCAAGGGCCGCTCGAACACCTTGCGCGTCCGCAGCCACTTGGTGTAGCGCCGAGGAGTCAGCCCCCCCTCGACGGCGCGCAGCCAGTCCTTGAACAGGACCAAGTGCCAGCCCCAGCGCTTCCCTTGGGCAACCGCAGTGTCGAGATGTTGGGGCACGAGCCTCCAGAGGATGGATGAGCGCCGAATCCTAACGCGCAGCGCTCAGCGGAGCGGGAATTCTGACAGGGAGTATGATCCCGCGCTTCTGAGGGGGGGAGGAACGCCAACGTGTCATTGAGCTTCCAAGAAATCGTGCTCCGACTGCACTCCTACTGGTCCAAGCAGGGGTGCCTCTACGCCTTCCCCTACGACTGCCCCAAAGGCGCGGGGACCCTCAACCCCCACACCTTCCTCCGAGCGCTCGGTCCCGAGCCTTGGCGAGCCTGCTACGTCGAGCCCTCCCGCCGCCCGACCGACGGGCGCTACGGGGACAACCCCTTCCGCCTCCAGCACTACTACCAGTACCAGTGCATTCTCAAGCCGGCCCCCGAGAACGCCCAAGCGCTCTACGAAGGAAGCCTCCAAGAGCTCGGGATAGACACCGCTCAACACGACCTGCGCTACGTCGAAGACGACTGGGAGCAGGCGACTTTTGGCTGCGCCGGGCTCGGCTGGGAAGTCTGGCTCGACGGAATGGAGGTCAGCCAGTTCACGTATTTCCAGCAGGTGGGCGGGATTGAAGTCGACCCCGTCGCGTTCGAGATCACCTACGGGCTCGAGCGAATCGCAATGTTCATTCAAGGCGTCGACAGCGTGTTCGATATCGAGTGGGCGCCAGGGGTCCAATACCGCCAAGTGCACCTCCAGACCGAGCGCCAGTACTCGGCCTACAACTTCGAGGAGGCCTCGGTCGAGCTCCTGACCCGGCGCTTCGAGGACGACTACAGCGAGGCCTACCGGCTCTTCTCCCTCGATCACAAGGACGAAGACGTGCTCGTTCGACCGATCTACGACCACCTCCTGGCCTGCAGCCACACCTTCAACCTGCTCCACGCCCGCGGTGTGCTGTCCGTCGCCGAGCGACAAAAGTACGTGCTTCAGCTCAAGATGCTGGCCGCGCGAGTCGCCGAAGCCTACGTTCGCCAGCGGGCCGCCCTCGGGCACCCGCTCCTCGAGACAAAGGCCCCCGGCCAGGAGGTAACGAGTGCCTGATCTGCTCCTCGAGCTCGCGACCGAAGAGCTCCCCGCCCGCTTCATTCAAAAGGCCCTCGAGGACCTCAAGAAGTGCGCCACCAAGGACCTCGAACGCCACGCCCTGCCCGCAGGGGCGGTCCAGGTCGCGGGGACCCCGCGCCGGCTCACGATTCACCTCAGCGGACTCCCCGACCGTCAACCGGACCGCGTCGAGGAGAAGGCCGGTCCGGCCAAGCAAGTCGCCTTCAAGGACGGCCAGCCGACGATCGCCGCGACCAAGTTCGCGGAGTCCTTCGGATTGAGCATCGACGAAGTCGAGATCCGAGAAGTGACCAAGAAGGGCAAGACGCGCGAGGTGCTCTGGGCGAGTCGCAACATTCCCGGCAAGTCCGCGCTCGAGGTCCTCGCGGAGCGGATCCCGACCTGGATCGACGGGATCTCCTTCAAGAAGTCCATGCGCTGGATCGAGGGCAGCCGAATCCGCTTCGGACGGCCGCTGCGTCGGATCACCGCGCTCCTGGGCGACGCGCTCGGGGCCGAGGTCGTACCCCTTCAGTGGGGCAACCTCCGCGCTGGACGCCAAGTCTCTGGGCACCGCTTCCTACACCCCGAGCTCCTCGACCTCCCCAACGCGGTGTGGGCCGACTACTGCAAGCTCCTAGCGGACCACCACGTGATCGTCGACTCGGCCGCCCGCCGGACCAAGATCGAGAAGGGACTGGGCCCCGTCCTCGGAGACGCCGGTCTCGCGACTTACGCCGGCCTGCTCAACGAGGTGATCAACCTCGTCGAGTGGCCCGACGTCGACGTCGGCACCTTTCACGAGCGCTTCTTGAGCCTCCCCGACATCGTGATCGTGGAGGCCATGACCGGCCACCAGCGCTACTTCCCCGTTCGTCGCAAGTCCGGCGAGCTCGACAATCGCTTCGCGTACGTCGCCAACCGGCCACTGCACCCCGTGATCCGAGACGGAAACGAGCGCGTCCTCGACGCCCGACTGAGCGACTCGATTTTCTTCTACGAGCTCGATCAGAAGACCCCGCTCGAGGACCGCGTCTGTGACCTGGCCCCGATCGTGTTCATGGAGGGGCTCGGGAGTTACCTCGACCGAATCCCGCGCGTAGCGGAGCTCGCGCTCGAAGTCGCCAAGGCGGCCGGCTGGTGCCCCGAAGACGCAACGCTCCCGACCGAAGCGACGGGGACTCGAATCACCCGCTCGCTCGGCAAGGGCGGGCCCTTGGCGCTGCACATTCACCTCGCCGCGCGCCTGGCCCGAGCTGACCTCACGACTGAAGTCGTGGGCGAGTTCCCCGAGCTTCAGGGCCAAATGGGTGCGATCTACGCCGCCCAGCAGGGCCAACCCGCGGAAGTCGCGTGCGCGATCCGCGAGCACTACCTCCCGCGGGGAGACGGCGACGACCTGCCCGAGAGCCAAGTCGGGATCTGCCTCGCCCTGGCCGACAAGCTCGACACGATCGTCTCGGCCTGGGCCACCGGAAACGCTCCGACCGGGAGCGGTGACCCCTTCATGGTCCGCCGCAACGCGCTGGGAGTCCTGCGGATCCTCCGCGAGCGAGAGGTCGACCTCGGCGTCGACCGCCTCCTCCGCGCGGCCGTGCTCGGACTCCCCGACAAGAGCCGCACCGCGACGCTCGAGGACGAGATCAAGGGCTTCTTCCGCGACCGCCTCGAGATCATGGCGAAGAAGGAGAAGCGGAATCACCTCCAGACGCGGGCCTGCCTGAGCGCAGGCCGCGACGCGAGCAACGTCCTCGACTTCTGGCGCCGCCTCGACGCGCTCGGCGAGCTGAGCGAGCACACACGCTTCGCCAAGCTCTGCGAGCTCGTCGATCGGACCCGCACGATCACCGCCAAGAACGGCCCCGACGTCGACCCCGACGACATTGACACCTCGCGCCTCGAGCACGACGCCGAGAAGGCACTCCTCACGGCCTACGAGGGCTGCCGGGACGAGGTCCGACAGGCGATCGAAGCAGGCCGCTACGTCGAAGCCGGCCGCCGCTACGTCGAGGACCTCGCAGACGCGACCCACACCTTCTTCGAGCCGGCGCCGGTCGGGGTGTTCGTCATGCACGAGGACCTCCGCCTCCGGACCAATCGCCTCGCGCTCCTCAAGCGAATCCACGCGCTCCTGGCCATGGGGTTCGCTGACCTGGCTGAGGTCGCGGCCAAGTAGGCCGCTTCGAGCCCAGTCGCTGTGCCGTTCGGCCCAGGCGCGGCGCTCCCGCTAGAGTGAGCGCTGGAACGCGCATGTCGGACCCCGCTCTTATCGGCTCCTACACGGTCCTCTCGGAGCTCGGCCGAGGGGGAATGGGCGTCGTCTACAAGGCGCGCGCAGTCAACGGCGCGATCGTCGCGCTCAAGCTCCTCCTGACCTCCGGCGCAGACGCAGACGAGCGAACTCAGCAGCGCTTCGAGCGCGAAGCGCGCATTTGCCAAGAACTCAACCACCCCAACCTGATTCAAGTCCTGGATTTTTCACGCCACAACGGCCGCAATTTCCTGGCCCTGGAGTGGATCGATGGCGTCTCCCTCGAAGAGAAGCTGAGGCTCGGCCCGCTGTCCTCCGAGGACGTCGCCCGGATGGGGGGAGCGCTGGCCGAGGGCCTGCAGGCCGCCCACGACCGAGGCGTCCTCCACCGCGACGTCAAGCCTGCCAACGTCCTCCTCGAAGGCGAGCGGGTCATTCTGACGGACTTTGGGATCGCGCTCGACGCGGCCGAAGAGCTGGAGCGGCTGACAAAGACGGGAACCCTGGTCGGGTCGCCGAGCTACATGGCCCCCGAACAGATCGAGGGCAAGAGCTCGTCGGTCGGGGCCTGGAGCGACGTCTACAGCTTGGGGGCCACGCTTTACGAGGCCCTGACCGGGCGCCCCCCCTACCTGGGGGCGTCACTCCTAGACGTGTTATCGCAGGTCGCGCGAGGCTCGCCTCCTCCGCCGACCTCGCTCCAGGCAAACGTCAACCCGGCCCTCTCCGCGATCTGCCTTCGCTGCCTGGAGACCGATCCTGCTGATCGCTACTCCACGGCGAGAGCCTTGGCCGACGACCTCTACGCATTCCTGGCCCAAAGTAGGTCCTCTCCTGAACCAGAGGGCCCGCCCAGTCGGGACGTCTCCTCCCGGCGATTGGCAATCGCGCTCTGGGCTCTGGTGGGCGGCCTGCTCCTCCTGCTCGGCTGGGTCCTGTTCAATTCCTACACGACGACGAAACCAAGTCCACGCCCGTCCCTCGAGCGGTCCCCCACGACAGAGGGGTCTCCCCCTCCGCCAGCGGCTGCAGGCACCCCTCAGCCGCCGCTCGACCCCGTCTCGGCTGCCCAAAGGGCCTTCTCGAATGGATCCTGGAGATTCGCGCTCAAGGTCCGCCGAGGACGTCTAGAGGGAGCTGCGACCCGGGCCGAGATCCTGGTGTGGCCCAGGACGCAGTTTCGCGAAGGGGGCCCAAGTGCCGGGCGGGCCCTCCGCCGTGCCCTCGCCAAGAGCCCCGACGACCCCTCTCTCCTGGCGCTCTCTTACTTCCTCAAGCCCACTCCCGCCGTCTGGGAGCGAGTTCGATCCCTGTCCGGGGCTCGCTCCGCGCGCGCCTTGCTGATTGAGGGGTGGCGCCTAAGAGGCAAGAGCCTCGGAAACGCCGACCCGGAACCCCCTACCGCAGCGATTCGATACTTCGACGCCGTTTTGGCGCTCGAACCCCTCAACCGCTGGGCGCACTCAGGCCGCGTCCTCGTCCACCTCCGGCTGGCCCGAATCGCCAAGTCGACGGAGTCGTATTCCCGCCTCCGGGTCGTGATCCGCGAAGCCCAGGCTGCGCTGCCTGGGAGCTTCCTAATGACCTACCGCCTCGCTCAAGCCTACAAGTGCGAAGCGGAGGATCGGACCTTCGGTTCGCCTCGCGAGCGCTTGGCCACCCTCAACCGCGGCCTCAAGCTCATGAACGAGGTCGCCGCCGGGGAACCCACCTGGGCGCGGGTGTTCCTCGAGCGGTCCTTGTGGATCAAGGCTGGCTTGGGGTCTCCGCATGGACCCACTGGCTGCAACGGGGACGGACCCATTGGCTGCAACGGGAACGGACCCGTTGGCTGCGAATCGCGCCGGTCCCTTTGGGTGCAACCTGGGTGGACCCTTTGGGTGCAACGGCCCTGGATCTATACCCCGCTATCTCACAGCCTGGTGGCGCTGGCTGGGCGATCCACTCGGATTCGGGTCCCGGACCGATCTTGAAAAGCGCCGTTTCTCGGCCACGCCCCTAGGCGGCTCTTCGGCCAGCCTCGCTGGGGGCGTCGAGCGCTGAGCACACTCGATCCCTTCCGTTGTGCTTTGCGCGGTAGAGGCACTGGTCGGCGGCTTCCACGAGCTGGCTCGAGTTCTCCATCGTCTCGGGGTCGAACTCGGCGACGCCGAAGCTGGCTCGGATCTGGATGCTCTTGCCCTCGCCAGCGTTGATCGGCTCGGTCCGCACGATCTCTCGAAGGCGCTCGGCGAGGCCGACCGCGTCGGCCAGTTCGGTGTTGGGGAGCATGATTACGACTTCCTCTCCGCCGTAGCGGAAGGCTTGGTCGTAGCCGCGAATCGTCGAGCGGACGCGCTGGGCGACTTCGGCCAGGGTCAAGTCGCCCGCGACGTGGCCGTGTACGTCGTTGACTTGCTTGAAGTGGTCGACGTCGAGCATCACCAGCGAGAGCGGTGTCCCGAGACGACGCCGCTGGGCCATGTGCGGCTCGACTTGCTCGAGGAAGTGACGCTTGGTGTAAAGCCGGGTCAGGCCGTCGACGACGGCGCGGTCGTAGAGAGTCGGCTTGCGGATCGCTAGGGCGACGTGCTTGGCGAGCGCCTCGAGCTCGCGGCCTAGCTCGCGCGGTTCAGTTCGGTGAGGGTCGGCGCTGAGGCGGACTTCGATCGCGCCCATCACTTCGCCGTCAGCGACGAGGAGCGTCGCGGCCTGGAGCCCGGAGCGGCTGCCACCGGTCACGATCGTGCGGCGCTCCTCGAGCGCGGTCGCAGCCTCGCGGGCTCGAATTCGGAGCTTGTCCGACTCGGTTTCGACCTCGATTCGGTCGCCGAGCCGGTGCCCGACCGGACGAAGCGAGTCCTCGTCCCCCGTGAGGAAGACCGCGATCTCGCGGGCGCCGAGGAGATCTCCCATCACGCGCAAGGAGCGGTGCAGGACACGCTCCAGGCAGACGTCGTCGTTGGCGATCAGGGCCAAGTCGCGAATCGCTGAGAGCTGCTCGACTTGGCGCCGGAGGCGGAGCACAGTCTCCTGCTGGAGGCGTTCGTGGCGATCGGAGCTCGCCGGCGAGGTCTGGCCCTTGAGGCTCCCGCCCCCACCGCGAAGGTGTTCGAAGGCTCGACGGATCCGGGCGGAGTCGAGGCCGAAGCAGAGCGCGGTGACCCCAGCTCCGCCAGCCAGCGCTGCGAGGGCGCCGCTCAGCGCCTGCCCGCCTGGGCCTGCCCGCTCCGCATCCCAACTCGCAATAAGATTGCAAATAAATTGCCAAGGCTTGAGACAAATAACGACTTGCGATTAGATGCATGAGCGCTAAGAGTGTGTCTGAGGTGGGGTTGGTTCGAAGCTTTGCTGCCGCGTAACGAGCGGAGAATATGTTTC
>JAESQQ010000213.1 GCA_016765095.1 Planctomycetota bacterium
CGCCGCCGCCGCGTCTGCAGCTGCCTTCGCGAGGGCCGCGCCCTCCAGCTTCTTGAGCCGCGCGACCTCGAGCCGGCTCTCGGCGAGCGCGGCCTCGGCCCGCGCTGCTCGGCGCTTGGTCTCGAGGTGTTTGGCCTCCTCCGAGCGGAGCGCCTTGGCCACGACCCGGGCCTTGGCGGCAGCGACTTGGGCTTTGGCATGCTCGTCCCGAGCCGCTCGGAGCGCCTCGGCACTAGTAGCGCTTCCCTCGCGCTCGAGCGTCGCCAGCTTGAGCGCGAGGGTGTGCTCTCGCTTCTCTGCCGCCACGCGGGCCTGCTCCGCCGAGCGGCGTTCCGCCTCGACCTGCTCGAACCGCTTGGCCTGAGCCGACTTGGGGGCTTTACCACGGCTGAGCGTCAACCCCCGCCCGAAGGGCTCGTTGCCCACGATCCGCGTGACTGGGGTCTGATTTCCTCCGGCTGCCGTGGCCTGGCGGGGGACTTCACGATTGAGGTAGACGCTGACCTCTCCGAGCGAAACCACCCCGTCCTTGTCGCTGTCGGCCTTGCCCCGCAGGGCCTGGAGGAGGGCGTGCGTAAACACTCCGTGCTTGGCCTTCTTGTCCTCGACCGAGAGCTGATTCTCAGCCGTGGCCGCGATCACAATTGAGGCCCTCTCTTTCTCTCCCTTCCGCCCGAGCACTCGGCGCCCGATCCCGCCCGGCCCTCGCAGCCCAGCCAACCCACCCGAGTGGCAGGCGTCGACGAGGAACACCCGGCGGCCGGCGCCAATCTTGCGCCACAAGCGCTGGAGCAGATCCCAGGAGATCGTAGTGGGCTCGAGCACGTCGAGCTGTGTGTCGTGGACGCCTAGGTAGACCCCGTCGGCGTCCGTGAACCCGTGCCCCGCGAAGTAGAGGATCGCAGTGTCCTTGGGGGACGTAGCGCGCCGGATCAGCTGATTCTGGATCGCGACGTAGACTGCAGTCAGCGTCGCCTGCTTGCCTCGAAGCAGCTTGACGCGAGAGGCCACGGTCGGACTGCGGGGGTCTTTGGCGAAGAAGTCGTAGACGGCTTGGGCGTCTCGCTCGGCGTAGCTGAGGTCGCTGATCTTCTCGTCGGCGTAGTCGTCGATCCCGATCACGAGCACGAACACACGCGCCTTCTCGTCGTCCTGCCCCCAACTCAGGGAGGCACCAGCGAGGAGAAGACAGCAAGAGAGGGCGAGGGCTCGAGGAGACATGCGTGCACGATAGAGGAGCGAGGCCCGCTCGGGGAGTCCACCTCAGCGGGGAGTCGAGACCCCTCGGTGAGGGACGTGCTCGCGCACGATCTCCTCGACGGCCTCGACCCAGACCGCGCTGGCGTTGAGGGAGGGGACCAAGGTCAGGGTTCCGCCCCCGGCGCTGCGGAAATCCTTGGCGCCGCGGATCCCGATCTCCTCAAGGGTCTCGAGGCAGTCGGCGGTGAAAGAGGGCTCAAGCACGACCAGTCGCTCGAGGCCTTCCCTACCAAGCGCTTCGATTCGGGCGTCGGTGTGCGGCTTGACCCAGGGATCACGCGTCAGGCGCGACTGGAACGCGACCTCCCAAGTTCCCTCGGCGAGCTCGAGCGCTGCGGCGAGGGCCCGGGCAGTCGCGTAGCAATGAGCCCGATAGCAGAACCGGTTGGCGTCGCCGATTTGATCGCAGCAGGACTCGCTCGCGAGGCAGCCCGTGGAGAAGTCGCTGGCCCGAATGTGGCGCTCGGGCAGGCTGTGGAAGCTGAACAGGACTCGCTGGGGGTCCGCCTCGGCCAGGACAGGCTTCGCGATCGCCGCCGACGCGCGAATGAACGCCGGGTGCTCGTAGAAGGGCGGCACGATCGTGAGCTGCGGGACGTTGTTCAGCTTGCCCGCTTCTAGATAGAGCTTCTCGAGCGCGGAGCCCGTCGAGGAGCTCGCGTATTGAGGGAAGAGCGGGAGCGCCACGATCTGGTCGATTCCCTCGGCCCGGAACGTCTCGAGCGCGGCCGCGATCGTGGGCGATTGATAACGCATTGCGAGGATCACCTTCGCCTCGTCCCCAAGTGACGCCTGGAGAGCTCGGCAGAGATCTTCGCTGTGGTACTTGAGCGGAGAGCCGCGCTCGGCGTCCCAAATGCTCGTGTAGGCGTGAGCTGCCTGCTTGGGGCGCCGAGGGAGGATCACGAGGTTGAGCAGGGCCCAGCGCTTCCAGGCCGCCATGTCGATCACACGTGGATCGTCGAGGAACTCAGCGAGGTAGCGTCGGACCGCGCTCGGGGTCGGGGCGTCGGGCGTGCCGAGGTTGATCAGCAGCAAGCCCCACCGAGGTTGGCTCACCTACTTCTTTCCTCCCGCCCGCATGAGCTCCATGATCTGCTCGACCGCGGCGGGGTCCATCAGCGTGAGCGAGTTGAACTCGCCAGCCATCAGCGACTCGCCGCCGTCGATCGTGATCTCGCGCCCGGTCAGGTAGGCCGACCCGTCGGCCAGGAGATAGGCCGCCAGGTTGGCCAGCTCGTGGTGCTCACCAAACCGTCGAGCGGGGATCTTGTCCGGGCTCAGGAGCTCGTCCATGCCGGGAGGCATCAACTTGGCCCACGCGCCCTCGGTCGGGAAGGGACCCGGCGCGATCGCGTTGACGCGGATTCCATACTTGGCCCACTCAACCGCGAGTGACTTGGTCATTGTGAGCACGCCCGACTTGGCGCAGGCCGAAGGGAGCACGTACGCGGAGCCATGGGTGGCGTAGGTCGTCGTGATCGAGATCACGTTGCCGCCGCCGCTCTCCTTGCCCCCGCGAGCGATCACATGGTGCCCGAAGGCCAGCGCGCAGTGGAAGCTGCCCTGAAGCACGATCCCGAGGACCGAGGCGAAGGCATTGGGCGAGAGCTTCTCGCTCGGGCAGAGGAAGTTGCCGGCGGCGTTGTTGACGAGACAGTCGACGCGCCCGAAGTGCTCGACCGCAGCCTCCATCATGGCCTCGACCTGGGGGAAGTCCCGCACGTCGCAAGTCACCGCCAAGGCCTCGCCGCCGGCGGCCTCGATCTCGGCCTTGGCCTCGTCGATCACCTCTTGGCGACGGCTGGTCAAGACGAGCTTCGCCCCCAGCTCGGCGAAGCGGAGCGCCATGCTCTTGCCGAGGCCGGTGCCGCCGCCTGTGATCACGATGACTTTTCCAGCCAGCAAGTCGCTCTGAAACATGAGACCTCCAGCGCCTCGGGCGCGGGGAGCAGAATAAGTCCTTTGGCGCGCGGGCGCTGGACCTAGCTCGCTCCCTGGGGAGCAAGTTCGCGTCTCGCTTGTCCTCGGCGCCTCACAAAGTCGGCACCGAGCGGCTTCGCCCGGCCAAAGAGCCCAAACGAACACACTTTAGGGCTTCGATTCCATAGTTCACGGCACTTAGGGGGTGGCCCTGGGCGTGCAACAGAGTCAACCGTCAAGCACACAACGCACTGGAGACAACTATGAAGAAGATCGCTACTACCCTGCTCGTCGCCCTGTCCTTCACTGGTCTCGTCTTCGCCTGCGGTGGCATGACCCAGATCGATCCCCCCTCGCTCCAGCTCGACGCCGGTCAAAGTGACCTCGACGTCCACAGCGTTCGCAACGAG
>JAESQQ010000214.1 GCA_016765095.1 Planctomycetota bacterium
CTGCCGCCTCCGCTGGACCTTGCACGCGAGCCGGTGAGGGGATGCCCGTAGGTTCGAGCCTCCCGTCTCCAATAACATCCGCGTCAGGGCAGCCGCCGCCGCCTCGCGTACCCCCGCCACGCCGTCTGCCCTACCCGGTCGGCGAGACAGCCACCCACCGACCTACTCCGGGCGCAGCCCCATAAACACAGCCAGCGCCCCCGACCCTCCGAAGGCAGCCCTCGACACCGATCCGTCCAGTTCAAGCACGACGAGTTCGAGGACGAGGACGAGGACGAGGACGAGCACGAGCACGAGCACGACGAGCGCGACGAGCACGTGAGGCACGTCTAGGTTCTTGTCAGAGGTCGATTCCCGCCAGGCGAAGAGTCTTCTTGGCGGCCGTTGGGATCGCCAACTTGCCAGCACCTGCCGGCTCGGCCCAGGTCAGGCTCTCGCCTCGGCCGGCCTTCGCCGCACGCGTATCCGCGCGGAACACGTGCGTCGTCCAGTGCCGGTGGCTGAAGCGGTGCTCGCTCGCGCCCAGGTAGCTCGGGCGTCCGCGCGCGCCGAGCTCTCTGGCAAGCAGGCTCGCGAGTTCGTGGGGGTCCTGCCCTGGCTCGAGCTCGCGAGAGGGCAGCTCCCACATTCGCGCCAGGAGGCCGGTCTCTGGGCGCTGGGCGAACAAGATCGCCTCGCCACGCTTGAGGAGGAGCGCCGTCCGCTCGATCAAGGGAACTGGGGCTTGGGGTTTCGGCTCGGGGTAGGCATGGGTGTCTCCGGCTGCGTGGGCCGCGCAGAGGTCTCGAAGGGGACAGCGCGCGCAGGCCGGATTGAGGGGGCGGCAGACCAAGGCACCGAGCTCCATGAGGGCCTCGTTGTAGGCCCCACAACCCGCCTTGGGCGGCAACGTCGCCTCGGCCAGCGCCCAGAGACGGCGTTGAGTCGCGCCCTTTTGGGGAGGCCCCGAGACCTGGAACACGCGGGCGAGAACCCGGGCGACGTTTCCGTCGAGGATCGGCAGCCGCCTATCGTCCACGAGAGACAGTATGGCTCCGACGGTGTAGCGGCCGAGACCCGGAAGCGCTTGCAGTTCGTCGGGCTCGCGGGGGACTTGGCCGCCGTGCTTGGAGACGACCTGTTGAGCGGCCTTGTGCAGGTTGCGCGCTCGCCGATAGAAGCCGAGCCCTTGCCAGGCGGCGAGGACCTCGTCTTCGTCTGCCGCGGCGAGCGTCGAGACGTCAGGGAAGCGCTCGAGAAAGGGCTCGTAGTAGCGCGTGACCGTCGCGACTTGAGTCTGCTGGAGCATGACTTCGCTGACCCAGACCCGATAGGGGTCGCGAACTTCGTGTCGCCAGGGCAGCTCGCGAGCGTGCTCACGAAACCAGGCCACGAGCGGGGGAGCAAGCGCGGCGGGCGAGGGCTGAGTCGGGATCGAGTCTGGCACGCGCAGAGCGTCGGCCGAGAGCGGGCTCGAGGCAAGGGCCGACTACTCAGCGGCGGCGTGCCAGAAGCGCTCGACGCCTCGAGGGAGGAGCTGGCTGCTGCGACCGACTTGGACAAAAGTCACCGCGCCGTTGGAGCTCGGCTTCCAGGCGTAGCAGACCTCAGCCACGGCCCCTCGGCGCAGCTTGGCAGGATCGATGGTCAGGACGAGCACGTGGCCGTCGAAGAAAGCTCGGAACTCGACCTGCCGACCCGCTCCCGCGCGGAAGCCCTCGAAGCGGACCCGGCAGCGAGAGCCGTCGGGCCCACTCTTGACCTGGTCGATCACGACTCGATTGGAGCCGACGAGGAGGTAGCTCCCCGCGAGGGTGCGAGCCGTGGGGGGGCTCGGCGCGGGGCGAGCAGCGGGCCGCAGGCGGCGGAGGCGAAGCGGCGCCCTGCCGGCTCGGCGGATCACGACTTCAGCCGGACGCGCCACGACGCTGGGTGGATCGAGGCTCGCGCTCCAGGCCGCACTCAGGAGCGCGCGGGCCCGCGCGCCACCGATCAAGAGGACCTCAGCCCCTCGAACCTCGACTCGCTTCGTTGGGGTCTGCTTGCGTGCGCGCCGCCCCGCATAGGCCTTGGCGCCGCTCACAGACGAAAAGTGAAGCCGCACGACCGTCAGCCCCTCGAAGCGGATTCGAACTCCCGAGGTCCCTCGCTTGACGGAGCTGAGCCCTTGGGTCCGGGTCGCCTTGAGCCCGATTTGACGCTCGAGAGCCCGCGTATAGGCCTGCTCCTTTGGGGTCAGCGGCCGAGCGCCCGCCAGGGTCGAGAGAGCGATCAGGAGGCACACGGCGAAGCAAAGTGTCTTGGTCATGGTGGCTTCCTCGATCAGCGCTAGCTGACTGTCCTTCAGCTCTCTATTGGGGAGGCACCAAAGGGACGTTACTGGGCAAATCAAACGCTTGGGCCATAAGGGGTTATGCGAATTCCAGGGGGGCCCGTAACGCGGTGGGGGTCTCCCCTCAAGAGCTTGTGAAGGAACCCAGGGAGAACGCCATGCAGACCACGATTCGACGACGCCGCCAGACGCTAAGAGCCCTCGTTCTCTGCACTTCTTGCCTGATCGCCCTCGGCTGCGACCCCGACGATTCGAGCGAGGACCGCGCTCAGACGAGCGCCGCGAGTCACGTCAGCAAGACGGAGAACCGCAAGACGGAGCACAGCAAGACGGAGAGCCGCAAGACGGAGAGCCGCTCTGAGCCAGCCAAGGCGCCACTGGTGATCACGCCGCTGCCGGCCGCGACCCCTCGAGCCACCGCGCCAGCGAGGCTCGAGTCCGGTGAGGCCCCCCGGGCGGGAATGAGCAACGTCCTCGCTGGCAAGGAGGTCCAAAGCCCCCTGGTGATCGAGTCGAGCCTCGAGGCTCGCGGCGGCAAGTGGATCGCCCGCTGGACCGTTCGGAATCGCAGCCAGGCGCCGATCTATCTCGCCACCCAGCTCCCGACGGTTCGCGGGGGGCGGATCGTTCCCGACCCGCACCACATTTACCTGCGGGCGGAAGGTGACACGCTTCACATGACCAAGCGGCTCTGGAGGATCCCCCGCGCGGTGATGCCCTTGATTCAAGAGCTGCCCTTTCTGATCCGCCTTGAGCCAGGCCAGTCTCATGCGGGCGCGATTCGAATCCCGCCCAGCCTCCGGGAGAGCTACCCCTACCGGGAGGGAGGCGCGAAGAACGCCTTCATCAGCAAGGTCGTGATCTCCTTCGGCTACTTCACTCAAGACGCGAATCCGGCGCCCAGCAAGGGCCACCCGGGCCTGTTCCAAGTCCGCTACGCGGCACGAAGCGCCCAGCGCGTCGTCAGCGGGACGCCTCATGCCGCTCGCCTGATGGTTCGCTGAAATGCCGGGTTCACGCCCGAGATCATTCTGGGACACGAGCTCCTGCATGCGCTTCACTTTCACCGCGGAGAGTTCTTCCTCACCAAGAAAGTCAATCCAGAGACCGGTGCCTTGACCCGCTTGGAGGAGTATCGAACGATCGGAACCGAAGGCTTCGACAACGAGTCGATCTCCGAGAACGAGCTCCGCGCCGAGTGGAACGAGCTTTATCCAGACCGACAAATCCCAATGGCGCGCAACGGACACGGAGCCGAAGACTTCGGACCTTCGCGGACGGCCGGACAGACACCGATCTCGCCACGTCCACCCATGCCGCGGCCCAGCAACTTTGGACAGCCCGGGTCGAGCAGCTCGGAGGGAGGAGCCGTCCACAAGGGCGGGAGCCGGATCCTCAAGCGCCACCTGGGCGCTGCGAAGTAGGCTCCAGACTCTCGGTCCACCCGGCTCTCGGCTCCGCTCCGGGATCGTAGGGCCTGCTCCGGGCCGAAGCGGCCTGGCAGGCCTTATGCTGCGCGCCTCGATCCCAGCGAGGAGATCTCATGACTGTGAGCCTGGACGCGTTCTTTTCCCCCCGCTCGGTCGCCGTGGTCGGCGCCAGCACCCGCGAGACCTCAGTCGGGCACGCTGTGCTCAAGAACCTCCTGGAGGGTGGGCAGCCAGCCCGCTGGGCGCCGGGCCCCGACGGCTCTCGAGGGTTCGCTGGGAAGGTGTTCGCGGTCAACCGCAAGGGCGGCGAGATCCTCGGCGTCCAGGCCAATCCGAGCCTGACCGAGATCGGCGAGCCAGTCGACCTCGTCGTGATCGCGATCCCGCCGCGCTATATCAAGGGCGTGATCGAGGAGTGCGGCTCGATCGGGACCCAGTGCGTGATCGTGATCTCCGCCGGATTCGCCGAGCTCGGCGAGGAGGGCCGCAAGCTCCAGGACGAGCTGACCGCGACGGCCGCAGAGCACGGGATTCGGATCATTGGCCCCAACTGCCTCGGGGTGATCCGACCGGCTGAGCGGCTGAACGCCAGCTTCGGGGCCGGCGCGCCCCCCGCTGGCCCGATCGGCCTCCTGAGTCAGTCCGGCGCGCTCGTGACAGGCCTGATCAGCTACACCGAGCGTGAGGGCTTTGGCCTCTCGGCCGCGATCTCGCTCGGCTCCAAAGCGGACGTGACCGACGTCGAGGTCGTCGAGTGGCTCGCTCGCGACGAGCAAACCCGCGCGATCGCGGTCTACGTCGAGGCCTTCCCCGATCCCCACGCCTTCATGGAGGTCGCTCGGAGAGTCTCCGCCGAGAAGCCGATCGTGGCCCTCAAGGGCGGCGCGACGGCGGCTGGCGCCGCCGCAGCCTCGAGTCACACCGGGAGCCTGGCAGGCTCCGCCGCGGCCTACTCGGCGGCCTTCCGCCAGACGGGCGTCCTCCAGGCCGAGCGGATCGGCGAGTTCATGGCCTGGACTCGCGCCTTGGCCTATCAGCCGCCCGCCAAGGGCGATCGAATCGCGATCGTGACCAACGCCGGTGGCCCAGGGGTGCTCTCAGCCGACGCTGCGGCGCGCGCCGAGATCAAAATGGCGACCTTGAGTGAAGAGACGCTCGCCAAGCTGAACGAGGTCCTGCCCTCGGTCTGGAGCCACAACAACCCGATCGACATTATTGGCGACGCGACGCCGGAGCGCTTCGCCAAAGCGCTCGAGATCGTCGGGCAAGCCCCCGAGGTCGACGGGGTGGTCGTGATCATGACCGTTCAGGCCATGACGAATCCGGCCGACGTCGCCGAGGCGATCTCGAACGCCTGCACGAACTGGGAGAAGCCGATCCTGGCGAGCTTCCTGGGCTTGGTCGGCACAGCGGCAGGCGAGATCCTCGATCGGCGGGGGATTCCCGAGTTCAACCTCCCCGAGGAGGCCGTCTCAGCCATGGGCGCCTTGGTCCGGCGGGGGCAGTGGTTGAGCCGGGACGAGCCCGAGGCCTTCGACGCCTCCGGGTTGCCTGCTCCTGATCACGCGCGCGCGCAGGAGACGCTAGACCGGGCTGCGGCGCTCGGTCAGTCCAACCTCGACCTGACGCTCGCGAGCGAGGTCCTCAAGGCCGCAGGTCTCCGCTACAACAAGTCGGAGACCGCCAAGGACGAGGACGAGGCAGCAGCCCGGGCCGAGGAGATCGGCTATCCGGTCGTGATCAAGCTGATCAGCCCCGACGTCGTGCACAAGTCAGACGCCGGCGGCGTGGTCCTCGACGTGGTCGGCCCCGAGGCCGTCCGAGCCGCCTGCGCTTCGATCCGAACCAAGATCGAGGAGAGCCACCCCGGCGCTCGAATCGAGGGGTTCACGATCGAGGAGCAGGTCGGCGGAACCGAGATCATTATCGGCATGTCGCGCGATCCAGGATTCGGCCCGCTGTTCATGGTCGGCATGGGTGGCGTGTTCGTCGAGGTCTACAAGGACGTCGCCTTCCGGATCTCGCCCTTCAGCCGGCGCGACGCCCTCGACATGATCGGGGAGATTCAGGCCCAGCCGCTGCTCAACGGCGCCCGCGGGCGCCCGGTCCTCAACCGCGACGAGCTGGCCGAAGCCATTCTGCGCGTCGAAGCCCTCGTCGAAGCCTGCCCAGCGATCGTCGAGCTAGACGTCAACCCGCTCGTGATCACCCCCGACCGCGGCCTGGTCTGCATCGACGCGCGAGTGATTATCTGAACTGCTTTGCTCGAAAGCGGAGTGAGCTCGATCGCGGGCGCCTTGAAGCAAAGCAGTTCCTAGGGAAGATTTGACTTGCTTCGCCC
>JAESQQ010000215.1 GCA_016765095.1 Planctomycetota bacterium
CCGTAGAACTCGAACTTCTGGGGCACCTCGTCCAGGCAATAGGAGGTGCCGCCGCAGCAGGTCTCCAGGGTCTCCAGCGCCGGCGGGGGATCCCCGAGGGGGCCTTCACAGCTGGTAGCCGCCGGGGTCTCTTCCACCGACTCCCCGGGCTCCTCAGGCTCCTCGGACTCCTCAGGCTCCTCAGCCGGGTCGTCGCGAATCAGAACCTCGCTCCCCTCGTCCTCGAGGGTTAGATCGAGCTCCCCCAACTCTTCACCGGACTCAAAGACCATCCCCTCGGCTGCGGCGGCCACGGCTACGTCCAGCGCGGCGCGAGCGTCAGCTGGATCGAGAGCCACTGCTTCGGCTGGGTCCTCCTCCGCGGCCTCCTCCGAAGACTCGTCCACAGGCCCCTCCGCAGACTCCTCCGCGGACCCCTCCACGGACTCGACCTCGGTGATCCAAGAGGCGGTCGCTGGCCTCAAGAACTCTGGAACCACCGCCTCTTCGGAGTCCTCGTGCTCTTGAGGGAGAGCCGCCGCGACCCACGAAGGGGCCCCCTCCTCAGAGTCGTCGTCCCCGCTGTCGGGGACGATCCGCCCGTCCCCCGACTCCTTGAGCGGAACGTCTGGCAGAGGCTCGAACTCGTCGGTCCCCTCGTCGGGGGGAGCCTCAACCTCACCGGCAGGCTCGCCGTCGTCAGAGCGCCCCTCAAGAACCATTTCAGGCTTCGTCGGCTCGGAGAACTCGGCCTCCGGCGCCGCAGCGCCTTCTACGCTCGGAGGCGAAGAGGCGGGAGCCTTGACCGTCTGAGACTGGGCCTCCAAAAATGCGAGCGCCTCGGCTGGGGAGAGTTCGTCCGCTTCTTCCTCTGGCTCTCCTTCCGCAGTCGAGGGCACCTCCGCTTGGACTGCGCGACCCCAACCCTGAGCCGAATCGTCTGGGGGAATCGCGCCCTGGTCCGAGGCGAAGGGGTCGTTGAGCGGCTCAGGATTCGAGACCGGCTCAGGGCGAGGCCGGGCAACCTGCGGCTCCGCAGGGGGGGCCGGCCGAGCGGCCGGCGGCTCCGCAGGGGAGGCGACTCCCAGCGCCGAGCGTCGGAAGATCCGCGAAACAGGCGGCCCGACCCGAGCCTGGGCCAACCCCTCGAGCCAAGTCGCTACGCTCGGGGTTCGTTCGGCGGCCTCCGGGAGGATCGAGCGGCGGCAGACTTCGTTTAGCTCGTCGGAGAGTCCCGGGAAGACAGCTCGCGGGCCGAGGAGGGGCAAGTGGCCGTTGCGGACGCCCTCGTGCTGACGGACGAGGTGAGCCAGGGTCGGCCCGGCGTAGGGCGGCTGTCCGCAGAGCGCCATGTGGAGCAGGACCCCGAGCGAAAACACGTCCGCTCGCTCGTCGGCGACCTCCGGGTTGACGAGGACCTCCGGGGCCGCGCAAGGGAGGTAGCTCAGCTCGAACCCGCGCGCGTCAGGAGGCGGCTCCTCGACTCCTTCGGCCTTGGCGAAGCGAAGGCCAGACAGGAACACGTCCTGATCCGTCTGAAGCGCGCTTAGGACCGAGAGATCCCGGTGGATCAACCCCGCCGCGTGCAGCTCTTGGACACGCTCGGCGAGCCGGGCCAAGCGAGCCAAGCGAGCCTCGACGCTCCCGCTGCTGAGGTCGAAGGGCCGCAAGTTGGGGAGCCACTGGCGAGCGACGTAGAGAATGTCGGGCGCCATGTGACCCCAGCCACGCGCGCCGAGGCAGCTCGCCGGGAGGCGCCCGCTGAGGGTCACCTCTCGCGCCAGCTCGGCCGCGAGGTCCTCGACTCGGAATCCAGACGCTGCGATCACCTCGACTTGGCAAGGCGTCCCGTTGTCCTCATCGGTCGCGTGAAAGAGTTCGCCTCGACGTCCTCGGGCCATTCGCGGCCCGAGGCGGAAGCGATTTCCCAACGAGGTCCCCTCCTGCATGCCCAGATCCTCGCATTCACCCCGCTCCACGGCCAGGCGAGCCCTCTGAATAGACGGCGGAATCCGTTCGACATTGCAGAGTAGCGAGGGAGAAAGAGTGGGCCCGCTTTGCACAGGCCCGCCCAGTGCGCTAAGAAGGGCAAAGCGAGCCCGCTCCATTCGGCGGGACCCCGCCATCGTTCCTCGGAGGAACCCGTGAAGACCTTGCTCACCACCCTTTGCCTCAGCCTGGCGCTGATGGCCCCGGCATTCGCCACCGACGCCCAGGCCAAACGCCTGTTCGGAGAAGCCCAAAAGAAGTGGGACGGCGACCCCGAAGAGGTCCAAGCCCTGCTCAAGAAAGCGGTCGCTGCGGCCAAGTCGAAGCCGCTTCGAATCAACCTGACGCTGATCCTGGGCCAGTTCCAACAAGGCAAGACTGGCGACTTCGACGCTGCAATCAAGAACTACCAACGGGTCATAGCGGACACGGTCGGCGAGAAGGCGAAGGCCATGCGGAACTTCAAGGCCCAGGCCTTGATGAACCTCGGAATCGTCTACTACACGCGAAAGCACAACCTCGACGAGGCCGTGATCAAGCTGACCGACTCGCTCGAAATGTCGCCGACTTGCTACACGGCGGACAACCTGAGCCAGCTCCTCTACCGCCTCGGGCGTGACACCAAGCGCAGCGAGCTCTCCCGCAAGCTGCAGCTTGAGAAGTCGCTCAAGATCGCGCGAATCTCGCTCGAACTCGACCGCGAGAACGCGGACCGCGCGAGCACCCCGGCCCGCCGCGCCAAGCTCCGCCTCCAGCTCGTGATCGTGCTGACGGCCCTCGGCAAGACCGACGAGGCCAAGGCCGAGTGGAAGGCGACCGAAGAGAAGGCGCTCAAGAACAACGCCCTCTACCAAATGGCGATCCTCAAGGCGCTCCGAGGGGGCACGGCCGACGAGGTCGCGGTCCCGCTCAAGGAGGCCCTCAAGGTGCGGCCCTCCCCCGTCGCGCGAAACCAGATCCGCTGGTTCATTCGGACCGAGCCCGACCTCGCCAAGTTCGTCAAGGAGGCGAGCTGGAAGGCGCTCGTGACCGACGAGGAAGAGCCGAAGAAGAAGAAGCGGCGCAAGGCAAAGTAGCCTCGTGCCGCCCGCTGGATCCGGAGGACCTAGACCAGGGCCAGGGCCTGGCGCCCCGGCTGGCGTGTTCATCACGCGGGTTCGAGTCCGCTTTCACGAAATCGACCGGGCTGGGATCGCCTACTTCGCGCGCTCGTTCCAGTACTGCCACGAGACGTTCGAGGACATGCTCGCCCGCGCGCTCGACGTCGATCTCGAGCGCTTCTTCCGCGAGAGCACTTGGATGCTCCCCCTGGTCCACGCGGAGTCGGACTACCGAATGCCGATCGTCTTGGGTCAAGACCTCAGGATCGAACTCAAGATCGCCCGAGTCGGTAAAACCTCTGTGCACTTCGCCTATCGAATCATTGGCGAGCCGGACGGCGTCGAGCGAGGGAAAGTGACCCTCGTGCACTCCTGCGTCGAGCGACAGGGCTTTATCACGCGACCCCTCCCGGACGAGTTGATCGCTGGATTCAAAGCACTTGGGCTGATTCCCCCAGAAGTCAGACGCAAGGATTGATGGCCTTAACCCTTCGCGTATAGTCCTCAGCCACGTCGCGCGGTAGAGCAGCCAGGTAGCTCGTCGGGCTCATAACCCGGAGGTCGCAGGTTCGAATCCTGCCCGCGCTAATCAAGACGAATGGCCCCGCAGACTCTATTGCTTCTGCGGGGCCATTATTGTTTCTGCGGTTTTCTTGGACCCAGGTTCCTCCTAGCGCTCGCGTTGATCATTCGAACTAAATGCTTTCCCTTCGGCGCTCACACTGTTGTTCGGGTTTTTGTAGGGGCGGGGTTTGCCCCCGCCCGCCCTTGGTGTATGCCGTGACGCTCGGGCGGGGGTACAGCTCCTGACGTTGATAAGCCTAATCCCAGAGGCCGTCCGTCTCTCCCGGACAGGCGGGCGGGGGTAAACCCCG
>JAESQQ010000216.1 GCA_016765095.1 Planctomycetota bacterium
AACTTCTGGCGGGCTGCACTAGCCTGCATTCTTCGGGCTAGAGGGCCTCGCGGGCCCAGGCGACTGTCCGGCGAAGGCCCTCGTCGACGTCGACGAGGGACTTGAACCCGAGGCGGGCTGTGGCGCGAGTCAGGTCGGCCGAGGTGAGCGGCATGTCGCCGGCGGCGGCAGGGTGTCGCTCTAGGACGAGTTCGGTCCCGAGCGCGAGCTCGATCTTCTTGATCAACTCGAGGATCGTGATCGTGCGTCCCCCGCCGAGGTTAACGACCTCGAACCCGTCGGCGGGGTCGTCGAGGGCGGCTCGGATTCCGGCCACAATGTCGCTGACGTAGGTCAAGTCGCGCACGACCGAGCCGTCGCCGTAGAGCGGGACCGGCTCGCCGCGCAGCGCGTGGGCCACGAACTTTCCGATCAACATGTCCGGTCGGCCGCGGGGCCCGTAGACGGTGAAGAAGCGGAGCGCAGTGATCGAGAACCCAAACAGCTCGCTGTAGCTCGCGCAGAAGTGCTCACCGGCGCGCTTGCTCGCGGCGTAGGGCGAGAGCGGGTGAGAGGCGGGCGCGTCCTCCCGGAACGGAGCTTTGGAGTCACCGCCGTAGACGCTGCTCGAGCTGGCGAACACGAGGCGTCGGATTTCGGCTTGGTGCATGGCTTCGAGGAGGTTGGTCGTTCCCGTGACGTTGATCGAGATCGTGGTGTGCGGGTCGCGGATCGAGGCCCGGACGCCTGGCCTGGCGGCGAGGTGCACGACGCGATCGACGCCTTGGAGGGCCTCCTCGACGATCGAGACGTCACGGAGGTCGCCCTCGTGGAGGACGGCGCCCTTGGCGACGAGGCTCGCGGCGGTCGCGCGCTTGATGCTCGGGTCGTAGTAGGGGTCGAAGTTGTCGAACACCGTCACCGCGTCGCCGCTCTCGAGGAGGGCTTCGACGAGGTGGGAGCCAATGAATCCGGCTCCGCCCGTCACCAGGGTGTGGGTCATTGGACGCATGTCGCTTCTCTCGCTGGGCTCACACTCTGGGCGTTCAAAACTGGCGAACCACTCGCCCCACGACCCGCTCGAAGGGTATGGGACCCAGGCGCCGCGAGTCGACGCTCTCGGCTCGATTATCACCAAGGAGGTAGTAGGAGTCTGCCGGGACCGTTAACTCGGCCCGACCTTCTCCCTCGAGCGTTCCGGGCTTGACGTAGGGCTCGTTGACGGGATCCCCGTCAACGGACAGGCGACCGCGCCGAAACGCCACCCGTTGGCTGGGCCCCGCGAGGAGACGCTTGATCAGGACCTCCTCGGGGCGGTTGGGGTTTTGGAACACGACCAGATCCCCGGGGCTCGCGCCGGCGGCCCGCCGCCAGACGAGGACACGCTGGCCCTCGTGGAGGCTCGGCTCCATGGAGGGGCCCTTGACCACGAACACAGTCAGGACGGCCTCGTGGACCACTAGGGTTAACAGCAGGCCGACGACGAGCACCGTGCCCAGAATGCGTCCCCAGCGCGCTGGAGGCTGGGTGTGGGGCTCTTCGCTGGGGGTTCCTGCTGGCGTTCCACTGCTCACGCTGGCAGCTTACACGGCCCCAGAGCCTTGCCATGCCAGGGTTTAGGAGGCGTTTCAGTTCGTCTCCCCACTTGAGCGGCAAAGACCGGAAGAAGGGGCAGCACCGCGAGGTAAATCCGTGAATGACTCCGTTCAAGACAAGGGCGATATGGCGCTGAAGGCACTCCTCTCGACGACTCCCGAGCAAGCGCTCGACCCAGCACTCCGCGAGAAGGCGCGCCGGCTCGCGGCCCGACACTTCGGAGCTGGGGGGGGAGCTCCCCACCGGCCTCCTCGCCGAGGGGGCCGTGGTCGGCCACTACCAAGTCGAGCGGATCCTCGGCATGGGTGGCCAGGCCGTCGTCTATCTCGGGCGGCACGTTCGCCTCCAGAGTCGACTGGTCGCGATCAAGATCCCCCACGGGACCGAGACCTACCGAATGCTTCGGGAAGCCGACGTCATGGCGCGCCTCGACCACCCCGGCGTGGTCAAGATCATTGACCTCGACGCGGAGGCGACCCCCCCTTATCTGGTGATCGAATACTGCGTCGGCGGGAGCCTCGCCGATCGAATCGAGGCCGAGGGGCCCTTGAGCGAGGGCGAAGTCTTCCGAATCACCCGCGAGCTGCTCGAGGCGCTTCGCTTCGCCCACCTCCGCGAGGTGATCCACCGCGATCTCAAGCCGGAGAACGTCCTGTTCGACGCGAGCGGGCAGCCGCAGATCGCCGACTTCGGGCTCGGCAAGATCGTCGCCGAGCAGATCTCGCTCTCGCTGAGTCAGGCGTCTCGAACTGGCGTGGCCGGAACGCCGCTCTACATGGCCCCCGAGCAGGAGCGCCCCGGGGCTCCCGTTGACGCCCGCGCGGATCTCTACGCGCTCGGCAAGCTGATCTACGCCATGCTGACCGGCGAGTCTCCGCGGACCCTGCGTCCCGTCGAGCACCTCCGCCCCGGACTCGAGTTTCCTTGGTCCGACTTGGTGTTTGCGCTGACCGAGACTTTCCCCGACGCCCGTCCGGCCGATCCCGACGCGGTCCTGACTCTGCTCGACGGCTGGACTCGGCCCTCGCAGTCGGGGGTCGCCCCGAACTCGACCCTTGGAGCCCTCGTCGAGGCTTCGCCGAAGCGTCAGACCGTCACGAGCCACACCGAGGCCGTCGAGACCGTCGAGGCCGTCAAGGCCGAGTCGACTGAGCTCAGGACCCCCAGCGAGCAGTGGAACGAGCGCTTCCAGACCCTCTTCGATCGCGTCTTTGGGAACCTGGGCTACGCCCTGGCCCTTCTGTTCGCTGTGGGCGGCTTGTTCGCCCTGATGGTCGGGAGCGAGGCAGGCACCGTCGCGCTCGTGTTTAGCGCCTTGATCGCCTTCTTCGCGAGCATTAGCGCTGGCGAGACCGAGCGCCTCAAGAGCAGCGAAGTCGCCGTGGCCTTGGCTCACGAGCGGGCTCTCGACGCGCGGGCAGAGGAGCGGAAGCTGCTCAAGACGCCTGCCAGGAGCGCCGGCGCCTTGTTCGCAGGTGTCCTCGCAGGAACAACCGGAATGGTGTGCTTCTTCACCGCCATGGGCGGGACGATCGCGCTGGTCGTCGGTGAGGAGGGCGGCATTGTGGCCCTGATCGTGTCTGGGTTCTTCTTCATTGCGACTCTGATCTTCCTCGGGATCCGTCGGCACCTTCAGCGCCGCGCCGCGTATCAGGGTCAGGCTAAGACCCGGATCGGTCCGATCGCCGTCCCGATCGACTCGACGCCGAGCGAGGCCTACACGGACGTCGGCCAAGAGCCGGCCGCCAAGGACGACCCCCTCCCTCTGGCTTGACGCTGGCCGGCTAGCGAGACCGTCCGGGTCTTAGCCCTTGGCTATGGCCTGGCCGAGTTCCTCGTTGCTCATGGCTTGTCCGTCGAGGTTCCAGGCGCCGTCGACCGTGTGCACGACGTTGAAGTAGACATTGTCCTTCGGCTGCTTGCCGCCCGAGAGTTCGTGGATGATGTCGGTGGCGTCCTGGCCGAAACCCTTCTGGATCTCCCGGGACGCAAACGCGAAGGACGGGACCTTCCACTCGATCCAGGCCCCGCTGAATTCTTCTCCCCCTGAGAAGCTCGATCCTCTGGGGACGATATGAACGTTGGCGGTCACGTTCGGCGTCATGACGGAGTTGTTCGTCAGTTCGTGCCAAGCGAGCATGGACTTCGTCAGCCGCTGAATCGCGTCTTTGACGGTGCTGGCTGGAAGTACGCCTTCGGTGAGGGTCAAGGTGAGTGGCATGAGAGTCTCCTGTGGGTTTGAACGTGTCGTGGGTGAGTCGGTTAAAGGGCTGGGCTCTAGAGGGCAGAGGTGCTGACTTCCACCGCCTCGCTGATGACTTCGGCCAACCGCTTGGGCACAGACAGCAAGGGAAAGTGACCCGACTCGAGCGTGAAGACCCGCTCGACCTTGGTGCCTGAGATCATTCGCGTCTGCAGGGCGGGCGAGAGGATCTTGTCGAGTGAGCAGCGGATGTAGGACTTGGGAACGGACCCAAAGGCCTCCTCGCTCAACCTGGCCGGGGCCGTAAAGGGCTGGGTGGTCTGCTTCATTGCGAAGCGCCGAACGTAGCCCTCGCGCTGCTCGCCCTCGCGAAGGTCGTGCAGGAAGATCTCTCTCACGTCGCTCGGCTCAACGGTCACGTACGACTCGTCTGCGGAGAACTGGAGCCGAGGAAGAAGCTCCCCGTCTCCGTCGCTTTGCATCAAGCCGAGCACCGTCTCGCCGTCTTTGGGGAGCACGGCGGCCACGTAGACCAAGCGTTCGATCGCGGTAGGGACTCTCTCTGCCACCTGGGATATGACGGTTCCCGCGAGGGAGTGTCCGACGAGTACGACTGGGCCGTCGATTGCATCCGCAGCCTCGACCACAGCTTGGACGTAGGCGTCTTGGGTCACCGCCGAGAGCGGCGTCGCGTCGTCACCGTGACCCGGAAGATCAATGACCTGGGCCGAGTGCCCCGTCTGGTTGAGGCGATCGGCGATCTCTTTGAATTCCCACGCTCCGCCCCAGGCGCCGTGGATCAGAATCAGGTTGCTCATGGCTCGTGTGCTCCGTGTTGGTTGGTTGCGTGCTCGTTTTGAAGTGCACGCTTCAAAACTAGCCGAGGGAGACCGTGCGCGTCAAGAGGTTTTGAAGTAATGTGTCTAAAACCAGGAGTGGCAATGGCCCGACCGCGAAAACTCCCCGAGGGCGAAGCCTTGGAACGCGCGCTGAAGGTGTTTTGGGAGCGTGGGTTTGACCGGACCTCGATCGCGGACCTCAGCGAGGCGATCGGCGTCGGGCCCTCGAGCCTCTACAACGCCTTCGGGAACAAGGAAGCCATTTACCGGAGGGCGCTGGATCGCTACATGGAGAGCCACGGGGCCTTTGTGCTGCGGGTCTTGGGAGGAGAGCAAAGCGCTGAGGACGCCCTGCGTGACCTCCTCCGAAGCGCGGTCAAGCTCTACACCAGTCCGGGCTTGCCCTCGGGGTGCGCCATGCTTCAGAGCGGAGGCGCGAGTTCTCCAGACGGTTCCGCCGCCGGCGCGATCACCTTCGAACTCAAGCAAGGGCTCGAGAAGGGCGTGCGCAAGTTCCTCGACGCGCGGCTGAAGAGCGGGGAGTCCCTCGCCGCGCCTCCGCGAGTCCTCGCCAAGTTCGTCGTGGCGACGCTGCGCGGGCTCTCCCAGCTCGCCGTGGACGGCGTCAGCCAACGAGACTTGCTGCGAGTCGCCGATCACGCGGCCCAAAGCTGCGTGCCGGGGTCGGGCGAGGCGTAGCGCCGGCCGACGCAACGCACGTCGACTGACGAGGGGGGCGAGGATCGCCTGCTTGACGGTGGGTGGTGGGTGACAGGCCTTGGCGGGGTCCCCGTATCGAGACTCCTGTGGAGGGCACACCATGAGCGAGCGAGTCCGGACGTTAGAGCGCGCCTACCGTGAGAGCGGAGAGACTGGGGCGCTGTTGGCTTGGCTAAGAGCTCGTCACCGGGCGGGCGAAGTCGGGGCCGAGATCACGCCGTGGCTCGGCGCTCTGACCGAGGGCACCCTCGAGCAGAGCCAAGTCGAGCTCGCGGCCTACCTCGGGGACCCTCTCGCTCGCTGCCTAGACGAGGAGCGCGTGATCAGCCTCGCGACGTACCTCAGCGAGGAGTTCGAGCTGGTCCCCGTCGTCCTTGGCGACTCGGGCCTCGAAGACGAGGCCGTTCGGCGTTGGATCAGCGGGCTCGCCCGTTGGAGCCCGAGCTGGGTCACTCACGCGCAGCTCGCCGTGGCCGAGGGCTACTACGCCCAAGGTCCTGAGAGCGCACCCGCAGACGCCGACTACTGGGAGTTGGAAGAGTGGACGAGCTCCCACGCAGCCGACCGAAGACTCCTAGACGCCGGCTGGCGCTGCTTCAACTCCCCGACACCCGAGACGTTCGGCGAACTCCAGGCGCGGGGCTCAAGAGAGCGCACCGAGGCTGGCCGGGCGGCCTCGGCCGCCGAAGACTTGATCGAACAGGCCACGCTCGGCTGGGAGGTCGGCCCTTGGCTGATCTACGTCGGAGACGAAGTGGATCAAGTCCCGACCTGGGTCCGGGAAGCCCTCCTTCCAGAGGTCCTTCGAACCCAGTAGACGAGGCGAGGGGTGGTCTCACGCGTGTCCCCAACGGACGACTCCAAGGGGGACCCGTGCGTCCACTCCTCGCGCTCGTCTGGTCAGCTATCTCCCGAGAAGGTGAGCGTCTGGCGACAGCCCACCCGTCGTGAAGCGCCGCTCGGCTCGCTCCCAGAGGTCCTTGGCGCGGGGGTCGCAGAGCCGAATCTCGCGGGCCTGGGCCTGGGCGCCGTGGACGCTGTTGGGGGCGCGGCCGCCGAAGTATCCGCCGACCTCGCGGAGGGTCAGCGGAGTCAGCGTGCGGGCGAGACCGACCGCGAGCGCGCGGGCGCGAATCACGCTCGATTGTCGGGAGCGGCTCCGGAGCTGCTCGAGTGTGACGCCGGTCTCGAGCGCCACGAACTTGGCGAGCGCCTCGATCGTGGCGGGCTCTTGGCGGGCGTTGATCAAGTCAGCCAACACGCGGCGGGTTCCCTCTAGGTCGAGGTGGGCTCCCGCGTGATCCCGGTGAGCTTGGAGTTGGGCCGCAGCCGCAATCAGCTCCTGGACCGAGAACTCGACGCGCGTCGAGAGGTAGTCCTCGACCTCTGCGCTGAGGGTCAGGCTCCGCTTCATGCACGCCGCGCGGAGGACCTGGCGGCGCGTCTCGCTGTCGGGGGGTGAGAGGGCCACGAGCTGACCGCCCATGAGGCGGCCCTCGAGTCCGCGCTTGAGCTGGGGGATCGACTTGGGCGAGCGGCGGCAGGCCACCACGACTTGGAGGTCGCGCTCTTGGAGCAGGAAGTGATCGAGGACGTGAGTCAGCTCGGTCTCGCTCTTGGTCTTGCCGGCGAGGCGATCCAGGTCGTCGAGGACGAGAAGCGAAGCCCCCCGGTAGTGGGCATGGAACTTCGCGAGTTGGCGCGCCTTGAGGGCTTGGCTGAAGTGCTTGGCGAAGCGCTCGCTCCGGGTGTAGATCGCGCGGCGGGAGGGGTAGCGCCGGCGGTAGTCGTTCACGATTCCCTGGAGGAGGTGCGTCTTGCCCGTCCCCGGACCCCCATAGAACACGAGCGGGTGCCAGGCGCCCGGCTCCGCGACGGCTTGGCGCGCGAATCCCGCCGCGAGGCGGTTGCTGGGGCCGACGAAGAACGAGCCCAGGTCTCGGCGGGAAGTGTGCTCACCGTGGAAGTCGATCGGCTCGGCCTGGTCGATCTCGGCTCGTTGCGCTTTGCGGGCTCGGCGGGGTCTCGCCAAGCGAGCGCGGATCGGGCGGCCGAGGAGCTCACTCAGGAGCTGCTCGACGCGCGGGAGGACGGCCTCTAGGCGCTCTTGGGGTTCGCCCTTGGGGGCGTCGAGGATCGCGACCCCGCCCTTGAGCTGACAGCTCGTCTGGGGGAGCCAGCGGTGGGTTCGAATCCACCCCAGCTCGCCCTCAATGCGCGTGCACGCCTCTACCCACAGCTCTGGGTCCACGGTTCCCCCCGAAAATGTGCGAGCTCAGCTGAGCGTCGCACCCCTTGAACGCGCGCAGTGTAAGGATCCAGCCAGGAGAGCGCGCTTCTGCGCCCTAAGCCGAGCGCGTTGGGGGCCCGACGTCATCGCGCGAGCCATCCACGCAAGTTTGATCCCAAACCTCCCAAGACTTGAGTCCTTGTGGCACAACCACATCGGGCAAATCGCGATGGATCCGGAGGCGGAGTGGCTAGCGGAGCTAAGGGTTGTGGCTTTCCGGAGGGGTGTGCGAGAGGCTCTCCACGCTTGTTGAAGCTGGGGAGAGGAGATTCTGCGGGCTGGGGAAAAGTGGAGAACTTCGTGGAGAGAGAGCGATCGGGCCTCGGCTCTCGGGCACAGACCCCTCGCAGGCCGCTCCTGAAGGGCAATCCAGGGGGAGGGCGCTCCCCGGAGGTTCTCCGGGGAGCGCGGGGCGAGACGGGGAGAGTGAGGGGAGAGCCGATAGGTCCCGTCGTGACGAAAACGGCACCTAGTGCTAGTGCTGCCCGCCAGAAGTTCCGGTACGGGTGAATGTAGGGGCGGGGTTTACCCCCGCCCAGCCCCCAGACCTTGCCGCTCGGCCTCTCTGGAGCCTCCCGCGCACTTAACCGACGCTACCTCAGGAGCTGTAAGCCCCGCACCCTACAGATCACAATAGGGCCCTCCGCAAGGCACC
>JAESQQ010000217.1 GCA_016765095.1 Planctomycetota bacterium
CTCCCATGCTTAGGCGTGTAGTGGATTTCCAAGCGCTTCGCGAGACGGCGAGCCTCCGCGGGAGGGAAGGCTTCGTAGAGGGAGCCAATGCAGTGGACGTTCAGGTTGTCCATGACGAGTCGCACGACCCGCGCTTCGGGGTAGTCCTCGTCCAGGATCCTTTTCATGGCGTGGGCCCAATCAACAGCCGTCCGTCGCTCGGTGACCAGGACACGTCGCTTCCCCTTCAAGGGCTCGACGAACATGAACAGGTTAGCGGTTCCTCTACGAAGCGCTGGCGCACGTTGGCGATCGTGCAAACGCCCACCTCAAGGCTTTGGGCGGTGAAATCGTCGCCCCAGCCAGGTCCAGACTCTCCTTGGTCCACCTTCAGGAGTATTCGGGCGCGGGTCTGCTTGCGTGCTGCGGCTCTCCCGACATGAATCAGTCCCAAGAGCATGTCTCGCTCTTCCGTGGACAGACGAACGACGTATTTCTTGTTCACGACAGCCTCCTTCGGCGCGTTCTTCGCGCCCAGGAGGCTCATCGGCGATTCGGCCCGCCAACTGCTGGATTCAACGGAGGACGCCCACTAGTTCCCGACCTCTGCGGCTCTCGGCGAGTCCCCGCGATCTCCGCGTTGAAAGCTGCCACGGCCAGTTTCGCGACAGCCTCTCGTGCTCGTCCTCGTCCTCGAACGTCCCGACGTCCTTTCGCGTCAACCATGCCTCTAGCCCGCGAAGAGGCGCCAAGCCAGCGCCAGCCCGACCCCTGCCCCCAAGAACATTCCGCCAAAGGCCAAGACGGCCCTCAAGCGGAGTTCGCGAGCGCCGGTCGCGATCAAGACGCCGCCCTTGACTGCGGTGTTGCTGACGACGGCCAACGTGACCATTGAGGCACCGATCAGCGCCTGGATCTCCCCCCGGCCGACGAGGTCGGCGCAGGCCAGCACGATCGCGTCGACGTCGGTCAACCCGCTGATCACGGCCAAGGCGTAGAGCCCCGCCTCGCCGAACACCGCGCTCGCGATCTGAGCCAAGAGGAGCACGAGCGCGAACAGCGCGCCGAACTTGAGCGCGGGGCCGAGCTCGAAGGGGTTCTTGAGCTCGACCGACTCGCCAGAGTCAGAGCGGGTCTGGCGGAGGCGCAGCACGAGAGCCGCCAGGCAGCCGACCGCTGCGGTGCAGAGCATTGGGATCGCGACGCGGACAGCCAGGGCAGGCGCCACGATCAGGAGCACGACCACGACACGGAGCGGCATGATCACGTTTGCGGCCAGGATCCCCGTCAGGAGCTGGTTTGAGAGGGCCGGAGTCTCGCGGCTTCGCTGGGCGTAGGTCAGCGTGACTGCGGTCGAGGAGACCAAGCCGCCGATCAAGGCGGTCACGAGCAGCCCTCGCTCGGTTCCGAGCAGCTTCCCGAGCACGAAGCCCGCGAACGAGACAGACGAGATCAAGATCACCATCCACCAGACCTTGCGGAGGTCGAGGGTCAGGTTCTTCCACCAGGGCCCGCTCGGCTTCTGTCCCAGAGCGACGACGCTCGAGTCCGACGTCGCGATCGAAGAGCCGCCCTCGGCGAGGCCAGTCTTCGCCAGCGCCGGGGTGGACTCGTCCGCGCCGGCCGTCTTCGAGGAGCCGGCCTCGGTCGAGACCGCGGCCACCGAGGCCTTCCCCTCCGGCGAACTGGGCCAGAGCGCGATCGGCTCGGTTGGAAGGAGCGGAAGCACGACGAGGCTCAAAGCCGCGAACTTGAGCACGGCTTCGGCGTCGCGGCGGCGGAGCTGGCTCGCGAAGGAGTGGATCCGCTGCTTGAACGAGAGCAAAACGGCCAACGCCAGCGCCGGCGCCGCCGCCAAGAGCAAGCGACCTTCGCCGCACAACCCGCCGAGCAGAAACACCGTCAGCGCCGCCAGCTCGCTGGTCATGCCCCAGTCGCCGCCATGGCGCGAGCTGAGCGCGTAGCCCACCGTCAGGAACAGGCCCACCACCCCGAGCGTGACCGGAAACACCCAATCGGGCCCAGCCAAAGTAGCCAACGCTCCAAGCAAGGCCAGGATCGAGAAGGTCCGCACGCCCGCGACTTGTTCAAAGTCAGGGGTGGTCTTTTGCTCGCCGGGAGGGTCGGTGGATGCCGCGGTTGGGGAGGGGCCCTCGGAGACAGCGGAGGATGCCGAGGTCGGGGACGGGTCCTCGCTGGAGGCAGCGGTGGCTGCCTCGGTCGGGGGCTCGTCCGGCTCGCCCTCGCCTCCGTCGAATTGGGATCCGACCTCAAGGCGAGCCTGGCGCTCGAGGCCGACGAAGGCCCCGATCAAGAGCGCGGCTGCGCAGCGGATCAGCTCTTCGGTTGGAGTCGTCAGGGCGAGGACACCGCTAGGCGGGCGGCGTCGCGGCGGGTTGGAGGGCGCGGATCCGGACGGCGCAGACTTTGTATTCGCCGGTTCCGGTCACGGAGTCGCCCGCGTCGTTGGTGAGACGATTGGTCGGGGACTCCCCGAAGTGGAAGGGCATCCAGACGCAGCCTCGGCGGACGCGAGGGCTGACCCAGACCTCGGCGGTCAGCTCACCTCTCCGCGAGCTGACTTTCACCGTCTCCCCATGCGAGATCCCGAGGCGCTTGGCGTCTCGGCGGTGGACTTCTATGAAGTTGCGAGGCTGCTTCGCGACGGGCCCCGCGTCGCGGCGGGTCTGGGTCGCGGCGTTGTAGTGATAGAGCGTCCGCCCTGTGCTCAGCAGGAGGGGGTATTCCTCGTCGGGGAGCTCGGCGCTTGGCCGGTAGTGGATCGCCTGGAACTCGCCCTTCCCGCGGATCGGGCCGTCCATGTGGAGGGTCGGCGTGCCGGCGTGCTCGCTGTCGGGACACGGCCACTGGATGCCGTCCTCGCCGATTCGATCGTGAGAGATCCCCGCGAACTTGGGCGAGAGCGCGGCCATTTCGGCGTAGATCTCGCCTGCGTCGGCGTAGTTCGGCATCGGGTAGCCCGCGGCTCGCGCCAGGTCGCAGAGGATCACCCAGTCGGGGCGGGCCTCGCCTGGGGGCTCGACGGCCTTGCGCACGCGTTGAACCCGGCGATCGCTGTTGGTGATCACGCCGTCCTTCTCAGCGAAGCACGCTGCGGGGAATACGACGTCCGCGAAGCGGAAAGTCTCGTTCACGAAAATGTCCTGGAGAACGAGGAACTCGGCCTGGTTCAGTCCGCGCTCGACTTTCTCCGCGTTCGGCTCGGACAACACAATGTCCTCGCCCATCACGAACAGGCCCTTGATCTCACCCTTGGCCAAGGCGCTCATCATGACGTTTAGGTTCATTCCGTCGTTCGGGCTGAGGGGGACGCCCCAAGCGGCCTCGAACTTGGCCTGGCTGACGGGGTCGTCGACGCGCTGATAGCCCGGGTAGTAGATCGGGCTCGCGCCGGCGTCGTTTGCGCCCTGGACGTTGTTCTGCCCGCGGAGGGGATTCATGCCTGCCGAGCGGACGCCGAGGTGGCCCGTCATCAGGACCAAGTTTGCGAGGCCGTAGACGTTCTCCGTGCCGTGGGTGTGCTCGGTGATCCCGAGCGTGTAGTAGATCCCGGCTTTTCGTGTCGTCGCGTACATCCGCGCCGCTTGGCGAATCATGTCGGCGGGGACCCCGGTCACTTCCTCAGCCTTCTCGGGCGTGTAGTCGGCGACGGCCTCGATCACGGCCTCGAAGTTCTCGGTGTGGGTCTCAATGAAGGCCTGATCCGTCAGCCCCTCGGTCACGATCACGTGCGCCAAGGCATTGAGAAGCCAGACGTCGGTTCCGGGCTGGAGCTGGAGGTGGAGGTCGGCGATCTCGCTCAGCCAAATCGAGCGGGGGTCGGCCACGATCAACTTCGCGCCGCGACGCACCGCGCGCTTCATCTCCATAGCAATGATCGGGTGGGCCTCGGTCGTGTTGCTCCCGATCACGAACAGGAGGTCAGCGTCCCGGATCTCCGGGATCGAGTTCGTCATGGCGCCCGCGCCAAACATAGTCACCAGACCGGCGACGGTTGGAGCGTGTCACGTCGCCGCACAGGAGTGACAGTTGTTGGTCCCAAACGCCGCGCGGGCCAGCTTCTGGACGAGGTAGTTCTCCTCCCCCGTGCAGCGCGAGCTCGAGACGAACCCGAGCGCGTCGGCGCCGTGGCGCTCCTTGACGCCGAGCAGCCCCTCGGCAGCCCGCTTGAGCGCTTCCTCCCAGCTCGCTTCGCGGAGGTTGCCGTCTGCCCCACGGACGAGGGGCGTCTTGAGCCGGTCCTCGTGGTGAATGAAGTCGTAGGCGAACCGGCCCTTCACACACAAGTTGCCGTCGTTGAGCGTCTCGCCCGCCGGCGGCGAATCGATCTGAACGACGCGTCCGTCTTGGACCTTTATGTCGAGCTGGCAGCCGACGCCGCAGAAGTTGCAGGTCGTGCGGACCGTGCTGACCTCAGAGTCGGTCCGCGTGTGGGCGAGCGGCTTCTTCTCGTGCATGGCTCCGGTCGGGCAGGTGTCGATACACCCGCCGCAGAGCTCGCAGGTGCTGTCTAGGAGCCCGATCTGGCCTGCGGTCGCGATCGTCGTTCCCGCCCCGCGTCCCGCGAGCGTGATCGCGCTGACGGCCTCCACCTCGTCGCAGTACCGCACGCAGCGCGCGCAAGAAATGCAGAGCTCGGGGTCGAACCCAATGTAGGGGTTGGCGTCTTCACGCCCTTCGCGCTCTGAGCAAGCCGCCGGAAAGCGGTCCAGGGCTCCGTGAGCCTCGGCGAGGCGCGAGATCTCGTTGAGAGGAGTCAGCGGATGGGGATCCGTGACCGGGGGGGCGTCGGCGAGGTACATTTCCAAGAGGAGCTTGCGGTGGCGCTCGATCCGCGGCGACTCGGTCGTGACGTCTTGGCCGGCTTCAGCCCGCCAAGTGCACGCCGGCTGGAGCCGGCGCTGGCCGCCGACCTCGACCAGGCACATCCGGCAGCAACCGACCGGGTCGAGGCGCGAGTCTTCGCAGAGGGTCGGGATCTCGATCCCAAGCCGACCAGCCACCCCCAGCACCCGCTCGCCCTGGCGGGCTTGGGTCTGTTGGCCGTTGATCGTGAGTGTGAACGACTCGTCAGGGAGCGGAGCGCTCATGCCTGACCTCCTCCGCTGAAGGCTGCAGGGAAGTGCTTGATCGCGCTGGTCAGGGGGAGGGCAGCGACCATTCCGAGCCCGCAGATCGAGCCCTCCTCCATTTCCCAGGCCAAGTCCTCAATGTGCTCGAGGGCGTTGGGATCGCGGGTCTCCAGGTAGCCCTTGAGCGCCTGGTGGACGAGACGCGTCCCGATTCGACAAGGCGCGCACTGACCGCAGCTCTCGTCCTCGAAGAAGATCGCCTGAGAGCAAGCAGCTTCGGCGAGGTCGAAGGTCTCGTTGAGCACCACGACCCCCGCGCTGCCGAGCATGCTCCCGACTTCGCTCAAGCTCGCAAAGTCCAGCGCCCGCTCGCGCTCGCTGATCGGGAGGAACCCCGAGGAGGCTCCGCCCGGGCTGAACGCGACGGGCTCGCCGACGTAGCCGCCAGCGACTGCGACCAGCTCGTCGAGGCTCACGCCGAGGGGGAGCTCGTAGACCCCCGGAGTCTCGACGTGACCCGAAATGCAATAGAGCTTGGTCCCCGCCTCGGTCCGCCCGAGCCCCTTGAACCACTCGCCGCCCCGCAACACGATCGGAGGCACGCAGGCCAGGGTTTCGACGTTGTTGATCACCGTCGGCTTGCCGCGGAACCCCTCTTGAGTGGGGTAGGGCGGCTTTATGCGCGGCATGCCGCGTCGGCCCTCCATGGCCTCGAGGAGGGCGGTCTCCTCGCCGCAGATATAGGCCCCGTGGCCCTCGACGAAGTGATAGTTGAGGCCCGCGAGGGGACCGTCGGCGACCTCGGCCAGGGCTGCCTTGAGCCGCGCGATCGGCTCCTGAAACTCTCCTCGAATGTAGAGGTAGACCTCCTTGGCTCCGATCGTCTCGGCGCAGATCGCGAGCCCCTCCAAGAGAAGATGAGGTCGCCGAAGCATGACTTCGCGGTCCTTGAACGTCCCCGGCTCCGCCTCGTCCGCGTTGCAAATGACGTAGCGCTCGGTCTCCGTCTCGCCCAGCACCGCGCGCCACTTGCGGCCCGCAGGGAACCCCGCTCCGCCCCGGCCCTGGAGCCCAGAGGCGTCGAGGGCCGCGAGGACTCCTTCGCCCCCCAGCTCACGGGAGCGCGCGAGCGCCGAGTAGTCGAGTGAGTCCGATCCACCGAGGTTCATGGGCAGCTCAGGATTGGCGGCCGAGACCGCGCCCGCCGATCGCTGGCTGACGACTGCCATTTTCGGCGAGAGCACGGCTGGAGCCCGATCGCACTGCCCAATGCAGCTCGCGTAGATCGCGGGCTCGCCGCGCTCGAGATAGTCCGCGAACAGCTCCTGCGAGCCGGCCATGCGGCAGCTCAGCCCTTGGCAGACGCGAGCGCCGGCGTCGGGCTGAGAGATCAGGGTGTAGAAGCTCGCGGCCCCATAGACGTCCGCCGCCGGGACCCCAGTCTCGCGGCTGACCCGCTCGACTTCTTCCTGGCTCGTGTCGTGAACGACTTTGAGCACTCTATCGCGCTGGGCGCCCTTGGGCAGCATGCTGACCCGCTTTCTTGGGGTCCGCAGTATAGCCAGCGGGGCAAGCGGTCCCCCCCTCCAGCGGCGACTTAGGCGATTCGCCTAGCGGGCGGCCTCGGTCCGCTTCCTGACGGTCTCTCTGGGTAGCCTTCAGCGCGATGTCCTACAAGAAGTACAAGGTGAGTGCTCATCACCGCCGCCCACTGATTGAGTTCATCTGTGGTGCCCTAGAGCGCTGCGAATGCCGGATCATCAAGGCGTCGGAGCCAGACGTCGCGCCCTTTCGGGTCACCTTCGAGACCCGGGACGGTGAGCGCTTGGGCATCGTGGTCTACGCGTTTTTGGCCAACTCCAAGCCGACGACCAACCGGCCCATGGACGAGCACCGGTTCCAGCTCAAGTACGGCTCCAAGACGACGAAGAATCGGCATGTGCTCTGGCAGGACCCGTACGGGCTCTACACGACCTTGCTCTGCGGAATCAACACGGAGCAGGGCTTCTTCGTGGCGGCCGACCCTGTTTTGCACAGTCCCACGAGGTTTTTCATCAGCGTTGAATTCAAGGAACGCGATGCCCAGGACGTCTTGCGGTCTGGCTGGTCCTCGTGGGAGCGCGACCGACGTTCCGTCCGGGGGTTCGAAGAACCAGCCGAGGTTCTAGTTGGAGGAACTGCGGATTCCTTTCTCCGTTACGTCAGGTTCGAGCGAGAGGCGTTGGGCGAGGGCCCAGGGCATAGACAGCTTCTCGCCGAGCTGGCCGCCAGACCCGGCGGCATCGGTAGAGCAAGCGTTCCCAACCTTGCGGGCACGCCGCCCCCGGCCCGCCTGCATGAGCTGGCCGAGGAATTCGAGTTGTCCGTAGGCGAGGTGCTGGACCTGATCCAAAGCGCGCGCAGGCTGAAAATGGCCGTTCGCGGCTACGTGGCCGAGGAGCACTTGGTGAGGTCCCTTCGAATCGTGCCAGGTGTCTCCGACGTCCAGCATCTGGACGCAGAGGGTAGCCCGGACGTCTCGGTGCGATTTGAGGGCAGTCGACCTCTGACGGTCGAGTGCAAAAACGCCCTTAGAAAAACGCTTGTTGACGGTACCATCCGCGTCGATCTCCAGCGGACTCGGACGTCCAAGAAGGACCCGTGCTCGCGCTACTACCGCCGCGACGCGTTCGACGTCGTGGCCGCCTGCATCCACTCGGTGACCGAGAGGTGGGAATTCCGCTACGCCCTCACAAGCGAACTCGATCCGCACAAGAAGTGCGAAGGGCGGGTTTCCAACAACGTGCGGGTCGATAAGCGATGGCTTGAAGACGCCAGGACCGTCCTTGGCAGGGCCGCGGCTGCAAGCTAACCCTCGCTGTCAGAGGGGCTTGTTACACATGGGAGCCATGGGCAGGAAGCTGAAGATCATCAGTCTATATACCGGAGCCGGAGGGTTGGATTACGGCTTCGAGGCGGCGCGCTTCAAGACTGCGGTGGCTGTCGAGATGGATGCGGCGTGCTGCCGAACTCTACGCTACAACAGGAAGTGGCCCGTCATAGAGCGAAGCATCTACGAGGTTCCTACCCAGGAACTGCTCGAAGTCGCTGGGCTCGACTCAGGAGAGGCCGACGTGTTGATCGGGGGGCCTCCATGCCAGCCCTTCTCCAAGTCAGGGTATTGGGCACACGGCGACGCGCTCCGGCTTGAAGACCCACGTGCGCAGACGCTGGCGGCCTACCTGCGAGTCCTCGAAGAGGCTCAACCGAGAGCGTTCTTGTTGGAGAACGTCGAAGGGCTTTCCTACGCGGGAAAATCGGAGGGTCTCAAGCTGCTCCTTGACGCAATCAAGAAGATCAACAAACGAACAGGAAGCAGTTATCAGCCAGAGTTCAGCGTGCTGAGTTCGGCCGCCCACGGCGTCCCGCAGATGCGCAATCGGTTCTTCATGGTGGGAGCGCGTGACGGTAGCCGTTTTAGCTTTCCCTCGGCCACGCACGCAGCAAGACCAGAGGAGACTGACGGCGAACTGTTCGAGGGTGGCGAACTCAAGAGATACAGCACGGCGTGGGACGCCCTCGCCGACGTTGAACCGGACCCTGACGAGGATCTCGCAATGCGCGGGAAGTGGGCCAGGCTCCTGCCCTCGGTCCCGGAGGGTGAGAACTACCTTTGGCACACAGACCGGGGGGGTGGCCTGCCCTTGTTTGGCTGGCGACGGCGTTTCTGGTCCTTCCTGCTCAAGCTGGCGAAGGACAGGCCGTCGTGGACGATCCAGGCCCAGCCAGGGCCGGCGGTGGGTCCGTTTCACTGGTCTAGCCGTAGGCTGAGCAGACGTGAACTTTGTCGCCTCCAGACCTTTCCGGATGACGTCGAGATCCTGGGCAGCCGCACAGCCATTCAGAAGCAAATTGGCAACGCGGTGCCCTCCGCGCTCGCGGAGGTTCTGGCGCGGGAGATTCGCAGGCAATTTCTTGGCATGCGCCCGATCAAGGGTTGTTCGACCCTCCTGCCGCCGGACCGGGGCGATCCGCCTTCGCCCGAGCCCGTCGAGAGAGTCGTCGCTGATTATCGCCACCTAGCTGGCGAGCATGAGGCTCATCCGGGCACCGGCAAAGGACACGCAGCCGCAGCCCGCGTAAAGGTTCGCTCCGCGTAGCAGTTGGCCGAAAGGAGACCGGCGTGAGCCGTCCGAATTCGATCGGGGCAAGCGGTCCCCCCCTTCACAAGCGGTCCCCCCCTTCAGTGGCGGGGGGCTAACCTAAATCTGAACTAGTAAAGCGGAGCACGATTCTGAGCGGGGTCGCCTTCCTTGCGGAGGGGAGTCGTGAGACCACGCTCGTGGGCGACCCCTCAGAATCGTAGCCTCCGGTTTAGCGGACGTGCTTGAAGTGCAGTTCGCGGTCCTGGAACTTAGTCGCCGCGAAGGCCGACTCGGTCCGAAGCCTGGCGATCTTGACCGGCTTGACGTGCGCGTCGTCCGACACGGCCCAGACCTCGTAGAGGACGGTGCCGGCGGGGATCCGCTGGAGGGAGACGCGGAAGTCCTCGAAGCCCCAATGCGGGGTCCCGCTGTATTGAATCGAGGTTCCCGGGCGAAACTCGAGGCGAAACGGGCTCTTGGGGTTGGCGACGGCCTCGCCCTTGGCGTTGATCGCGGCCACGTTATCCGTCTTGCGGTGGGTCGGGTCTGCCTTGGCTGCCCACTTCAAGAACCCGTCAAGGGGAGTCGGGTCGATCTTGGTGTCGAGGTTTGGGGCCATGAAGTTCTTGGTTGGCTGGGCCCCTGCGCGGGGGATCGCGAGAATGTTGACCGAGGGCTGGCCGTCCACAAAGAGCTTGACGCCGATTCCAGGCGCCCAGAGCTTCTTGACGTCGCCGAGGCCTAGGGAGAGGCGCGCGATTCCGACGGTCCCGTCCTTAAACACCCCGGTGTAGGGGTGGCGGGCGGGCTGGGTCCCCAGGAGCCCGCCGACAATCCCAGGCTGAGCGACCTCCCAGCGGACCTTCACGGCCGTTCCCCAGCGGTGGAAGACCTTGAAGCGCTTGGGGCGAATGTCGAGGTCGTCGTCGAAGGTGCTGCGGAGCGAAAATTTGCCCCAGATCAGCCGGAGGGCACCTGTGATCGCGCCCTTCGTGGGGAGCTTCTCCATGTCGTAGGGGTCGCCCTCGGTGATCGCCTTCCAGAGCAGGTTCCGCTTCTGAGCGCGGTCCAGCTTCTGGTAGTCGGCGCTGTCGAGGGACTGGCCGAAGGCCGGAACAGCCAGCAAGCAGAGCAAGAGGGTTGCGGGAGCGTGGCGAAGTGCAGTTTGAAGGGTCATGGGCTCTGTCTCTGGCCGAGTCGGTGGACTCAAGGCCGGTAGTCTTGTTGATCCGCCTTCCGCAAGTCGGGGACCAGACTCGCAGAAGCCGAGATAGGCCCGAACCGTCCGATAGAGTCGGCAGATGGTCACTTTCCTGTGAAGCGATGGTGACGCGAAGAACCCGAGCCTGGCGCGCATCGCCAGATCTGGGCGCGACTTGAGACTGGAACTGGGGGCCTGGGCTAGGCGAAGCGCACCGGGGACCCAAACTGGGCTCTCACTCGCGCCCGGTCGGCGAATCTCCCCCGTGAATGAAAGCCGATCGGCGTTTCCAACTTCTGGGGAGAAAACAAAGGAGCTCAGATGGGAATGCTAGAAGGCTACAAGGCCGCCGCGAGTATCAGCCGCAAACAGATCGCCTCGGAACGACCCGCCGATCTCGACCACCTCGCCAAGACCCAGATCGTGGTCGTCGCGGGCTGCTACGACCGAGGGCAGGACGTGTTCGCGCTCTGCGACTTGGCCTCCATGGTGATCCAACCGGATCAAGTCGCTGCAGTGGGCTTGGATCCCGATCAGATCCTGTTCGTGAACTGCCCCGGACAGATCCCCGAGCGGGGCCTCGAGAAGATCAAGTCCTTCGTGGAGAGCGGCGGAATGCTCGTGACGACGGACTGGGCGCTCAAGCACGTGGTCGAAGCGGCCTTCCCCGGCTACTTGGAATACAACCAGCGCGCGACCGCCGACGACGTCGTTCGCGTCGTGTTCGGGCCGGTCCAAGACGCCTTCCTCGAGGGTCTCCTCGATCCCAACGACGACCCGCTCTGGTGGCTCGAGGGCTCGAGCTACCCGATTCGAATCCTGCGCCCAGACGACGTTCAAGTCTTGGTCTCGAGCCAGGAAATGCAGAGCAAGTATGGAGAGGCGCCGATCGTGGTCACGTTCGAGGTCGGCCTCGGCAAGATCTACCACCTGACCAGCCACTTCTACCTCCAGCGGACCGACACGCGCTCCAAGCGACACACCCAGAACGCGGCCGCCTACGCGGCCGAGA
>JAESQQ010000218.1 GCA_016765095.1 Planctomycetota bacterium
CGGGGTTTACCCCCGCCCGCCCCGAGGCCGCGCCGACCAGGCCTCTCAGGAGCCTTCCCGAGGCCTCTCGCGAACTTGTCCGTTGTTACGTCAGGCGCTGTACCCCCGCCCGCGCCCGAGGTCGCGCCGACCGGCCTCTCAGGAGTTTCCCTGACCCTCAACGCTTCACGTTTCGCCCGAGAACCCGTATCCGATCGTGAACGCCGGAGTATCCGATCGGGTACTCCCCGCGAGCGGATCAGCGACCCTTGACGTCGAGCTTCTTGATCAGGCGGGCCAGGTAGCTCCGCTGGAGCCCGAGGGCTTCCGCTGCGCGGGTTTGGTTGCCCTCAGAGAGCGTCAGAGCCTCTTCGAGGATCCGTCGCTGAGCTGCTCGGACTCGCGCGTGATAACCCGCGTCCGGAGCTCCCTCGACGGTCTCCAGGAGCTCTGGAGGGAGGTCGACGGGGGTGATCAGGTCTCCCTCGGAGAGGACTTTCGCGCGCTCCAGGACGTTGCGGAGTTCGCGAATGTTCCCGGGCCAGGGGTAGGCCAGGAGCGCCTCGAGCGCCTCGCTCGAGAGCTCACGCTCCTCGAGGAAGCGCTTGGCGAGGCTGGGGATCTCGGCTCTGCGCTCGCGGAGCGGGGGAACGGTCAGGCTGACGACGTTCAGGCGGTAGTAGAGGTCCTCGCGAAAAGTCCCCGCAGCGATCTTGGCGCGGAGGTCCTTGTTGGTCGCGGCTAGGTAGCGGACGTCGACGGTCAGCGTCTTCTCGCCGCCTACGCGTTCGAAGGTCTTCTCTTGGAGCACGCGAAGGAGCTTGGCTTGGAAGGTGAGTGAGGTGTCGCCGATCTCGTCTAGGAACAGGGTCCCGCCGTCGGCAAGCTCGATCTTCCCGCGGCGTCGGGCGCTGGCTCCGGTGAACGCCCCCTTCTCGTGTCCAAAGAGCTCGCTCTCGAGGAGCGTCTCCGCGAGCGCGGTGCAGTTGATCGGGACGAAGGGACCCTTGGCGCGTGGGCTCCAGCGGTGGATCTGCTGAGCCAGGACTTCCTTGCCGACGCCACTCTCCCCCAGGATCAGGACGCTGACTTCGCCTGCGGCAGCCTTGCGGGCGGTTCCGAGGATTCGGTCCATGACGGGGTCGTCGGCACGAAGCAGCGGCTGCTGGGTCTCCCAAGCCTCGCGCTGCCGCTCGAGGCGGAGGCGCCCGACCGCGCGGGCGAGGGTCTGCTCGATCAGGGCCGGCTCGAAGGGCTTCTGAATGAAGTCATAGGCCCCCTGCCGCATGGCTTTCACGGCTATATCCACGGTCCCGTGGGCTGTGATCATGATCGCGATCACGTCGGGCTCGAGGCGCTCGAGCACGAACAGGCCGTCGCCCTCGGGCATTGCGAGGTCAAGGAGCGCGATCTGGGGAGAGTGGTCCTGAGCGAGCTGAACGGCTTGCTTCCCGCTGTAGGCCTGGAGGACTTCGTAGCCCCGTGCGCGGAGCCGCTCGGCGAGTCCGGCGTTAATGCTCGTGTCGTCGTCGGCGAGCAGGATCGTCGTCACGCGACGGGCTCTGCGGGGAGGAGAACCTCGAATCGGGAGCCGTCGACGGCGATCGAGCCCTCGTGGAGGCGCACGATCGCCTGGGCGATCGAGAGCCCGATTCCGCCGCCGGCCGAGAAGGGTCGGAAGATCTCGTCGACCCGCTCCGGCGGAACGCCGGGACCGCTGTCGGTGACTTCGATTCGTCCGGGGGCGATCGCGAGCTGGATCGTGCCTTCGGGCGGTGTGAACTTGATCGCGTTGTCGAGCAGATTGGTCAAGACCTGGCGAATTCGGCTCGAGTCGCAGCGCGTCGGCCCCGGCGTGAAGGCCCGCTCGACGGTGATCTGCTTGGCGTCCAGGAGCGGTCGCAGGGAGGTCAGACAGGACTCAGCGATTTCGCTCAGCTCGTGGGCGCCGAACTCGAGCTGGGTCGCGTCGGCCTCGAGGCGAGCCAACTCCAGGAGCTCGTTCACGAGCCGAATCAGGCGATCAATGTCCTGGCGGAGGCGGGGAAGGGTCTCCTCGCTCCCGACGCCGTCGAGTAGGTTCTCGACGGAGACTTTCATGGCGGTCAGCGGAGTCCGCAGCTCGTGGGAGACGGTCGCCACGAACTCGCTCTTGACCCGGTCGAGGGACTCGAGAGCGCCCGCCATGTCGTCGAAGGCGCTGGCGAGTTGGCCGATCTCGTCGATCCGCTGGATCCCGACTCGGGTCGAGAGGTCCCCGCCTTGGAGGCCTTCCGCAGCGCGGGTCAGGGCCAGGATCGGGCGCAGGATCCAGGCCGCGAAGATCAGGCTGAGCGCGACCGCGAGGGCGGCTCCGGCCAGGGCCCAGATTCGGGTCCGGTTCCAGGCGGCCTCCAGAGGTGCGTAGGCGACTTCGCGCGGCTCGCGGACGAGGAGCGTCCAGCCCTCTGGGGCGGCGTGGCGGGTCTCGAGCCACTCGGGGTGGAGCGAGGTGGCCGAGGCGGCCAGGACTTTGCCCTCTGGGTGAACGAGGACGAGCTCGAACTGCGCGCCGCGGGTCAGCTCTTCGAGCGTGTTGCTGAGCGGGTCGAGGCGGAGGTCGGCGCTCAGGATCCGGTCAGCGTCGACCCGTCGGTTGAGCGGGAAGGCTCCGTTGCCGAAGAGCTCGATCTCTGTCGCGAGCTTCGTCTGACCGGGCTCGAGGTCTTCTAAGAGCGGGGCCAAGAGCGGGTTGTTGAAGGCCATGGTCTCGGGGGTCGTGACGAGGGTCTGCCCCTGAAAGCTCCCTTGGGCGAGGTTCACTCCGCGTTGGACTTCTTGCTGGTCAAAGCGCTGCGAGACGATCGCGACTTGGGGGGTGGGGGCGTTGTTGTCTACGTAGCGGAGGCCGAGGAACTCGTTGGAGGGGAGGAGGAGGTCTGAGAGCTGCTGGGCCAGCGCCTGATCGTCGAGCACGCCGCGTCGGTCGAGGAGCTGGGAGATCGCCTCGATCTTGCTCGAGGCGCTCTGGAGGTAGGCCGCGATCAGGGTCGAGGCGCTCGCAGCCAGGCGCTGGTGGTCTGCCTCGATCTGGGACTCGATCTGAGCGCGCGTCTGGTGGAGCGAGAGGGCGGCGGCTCCGGCCAGGGGGAGCCCCGACGCGAGGAGGAGGAGGAGGAAGAGTTGAAGGGAGAGCCTGCGGCGAATCATGTTGATCACACGAGGATAGCTAGCAATTGGGGTGCCAGGAAGAAGAGAAGTCAGTCCTCAGTGGGTCCTGACGGGCTCGGGAATCGAGTAGCCAAAGAGCGTCGCTCGGACCTGGCCGCCGAGTTCTAGGCGGGCCAGGGCCCGTTCGATCTGTTCGGGGGGAGTCTGAAGTCGAGTCGAGAGGTCATGGCTGGCGGCGCCGAGGCCGAGGGCCTCGAGGATCTGAAGCCCGAGGGCGTCGGTTGGAGCGGGGGCGGTCGCGACGCCGTGCACGAGGTCGAGGACGTCCTGGGTGCAGGTCACGAAGTGGGCCCCGTCCTTGAGGAGGTCGTTGGTCCCCTGGGCGAGGGGTTCGCGAACCGAGCCGGGCACGGCGCACAGCTCTCGACCCTGCTGGAGCGCGAAGTCGGCCGAGATAAGGGCCCCGCTGCGTGGTCCAGCCTGGACGACCACGACTGCCTCCGAGAGGCCGGTCACGATCCGATTCCGCTGGGGGAAGGTGTGCCGGCGCGGTTCGGTGCACGGGGAGAACTCGCTGATCACTGCTCCTTGGCGCTCGATCCGCTTCGCGAGGCCGATGTTGCGCTTGGGGTAGACCCGGCCCAGCCCGCTTCCGAGCACGGCCAGGGTTTGGCCTCCTGCGGCCAGCGCGCCTTCGTGCGCGGCGGTGTCGATCCCCCGCGCGAGGCGCTCACGACGACGACGCCAGCGGCCGCGAGTCCTAAGGCGAGGTCGTAAGCGATCTCGAGTCCTTCGGGCGTTCCGCGTCGGGCACCCACGATCGCGACTCGGAGCGTGTCTGGGCGGAGCTCACCCCGCAGCGAGAGGACCTGAGGGGGATCGTGGATCTCGGCCAGCGCCTCGGGAAAGCGCGGGCCTCCGAGGGGGATCAAGTCGTGACCCGCGGCCCGGTGGTCGGCCAGCTCAGCTTCAGCGGCTCGCTTCGCGGCTGGGTCGACCAGGGCGCGCGCGATTCGAGGGGGCACGTCGAGGGCCCGGAGCGCGCTCTCGCTGAGTTCGAACAGGCGGATCGGACCTCCGCAACGCTCTTCGAGGAGGCGGGCCGTGCGCGGACCGACCCCGCGTGTGCGTCCGAGTCGAAGCCGTGCGAGGAGGAGAGCGTCTAGATCAAGGTTCGTCTGCATGGGACGTTGACGATGCACGCCGCGAGCCAAACTCCCCCCCCTTGGCCGCGCGAAGGTTAGGGTCGTGTTCGTGGTGGCGCTTGGCTCATTTCCCGGAAACGGACGCCAACTTCTTGTTCGGCTGGCCTCCGCCTCGCTCTCCGGCTCAGCCGAGCCTGATTTCTCCCATCGGGCAAGAACTGGCGCCGACTGGGGTTGCTGCGGTGGGCGGCGAATTGGGCCCTAGGGGTGCGTAGGGACGCTTGTTCGGGCCCAAAAGGGCTGGTATACAGGCCGCCCCGCGTCACTCCGACGCGCCGCGTCGAAGCGTACGCTATCTCGTTCGAGAGCGGCGGCCACACGCGGAACCCTCAACCTCCTGAGAGTTCCCTGATGCATACGCTGGCAGTAGCCATAACACCCACCCTGTCCCTCGTGGGGCCCGTTTTGGGTCTCATGGGCCTCTTCTTCGCGGTCTATAAGGCCAAGGAAGTCCTCTCCAAGCCGGACGGCGACGAGAAAATGCGCAAGATCGCCAAGGCGATCCAAGACGGCGCCAAGGCCTTCCTGCACACCGAATACAAGTGGCTGAGCGTCTACGTGGTCGTGGTCGCGGTTGTGCTCGCCGTGCTCTATCGAGAGAGCCACCCCTTCGCGATCTCCGCCTCCTTTGTGCTCGGCTCGGTCTCGAGCGGGGTCGCCGGTTACATAGGCATGTGGGTTGCTACCCGTGCAGCCGTGCGGACCACCGAGGCTGCCAAGACGAGCCTCGGCGAGGCGCTCGGTGTCAGCTTCGGTTCGGGGACGGTCATGGGCATGACCGTCGTCGGGCTCGGCACGATCGGAGTCGGCTGTCTCTACATGGGCTTTATCTCGGGGACCTTTGGGGAGGTGTTCACTCCCGTCGAGGCGCTCCAGTCCGTGTTTGGGTTCAGCCTCGGCGCGAGCTCGATCGCGCTCTTCGCGCGTGTCGGTGGCGGAATCTTCACCAAAGCGGCCGACGTCGGCGCTGACCTCGTCGGAAAAGTCGAGGCAGGGATTCCCGAGGACGATCCTCGCAACCCGGCCGTGATCGCTGACAACGTCGGCGACAACGTCGGCGACGTGGCCGGCATGGGCGCGGACCTCTTCGAGAGCTACGTCGGCTCGATCCTGGCCGCCATGACGATCGCAGCCGGAATGGCCGCCTTGGTCGCCACCGAGGGTGGCTTCTCGTCCATGTCGGGCGACGCGGCGTTGACAGGCGACGCTCTCGCAATGCGGGCCACGATCCTGCCGCTCGTATTGGCCGGGGTCGGAATCTTCGCCTCGATCGTGGGAACCTTCTTCGTCAAGACCGAGTCCGAGGAGCACCTCTCCGAAGCGCTGCACAAGGGCTTGCTGGTCGCTAGCTTTATCTTCGCGGTCGGCGCTGGCATTACCTGCATGGTGTTCGACGTCCGCGTTGGCGTGGCGGTCGACGGCGAGAGCATGGGCTTCCTCAAGAAGCATGGAATCTTCGTCGCAATTCTGACGGGCCTCGTGCTCGGCGTCCTGATCGGGAAGGTCACCGAGTACTACACCTCGGAGCGTGAGGCTCCGGTCCGCGACATTGCAGAGCAATCCAAGACCGGCGCCGCGACCACGATCATTTCGGGCCTCGCGATCGGCATGGAGTCGACCGTGATTCCGCTCCTCTTGATCTGCGCTGCGATTTGGATCAGCTTCAACACGTGCGGTCTCTACGGAATCGCGATCGCTGCGGTCGGCATGCTCTCGACGCTCGGGATCTCGCTCGGCGTCGACGCTTACGGGCCGGTCGCTGACAACGCCGGTGGAATCGCCGAAATGGCGGGGCTTCCCCCCGAGATTCGCAAGCGCACAGACGCCCTCGACGCGGTCGGCAACACGACCGCCGCGATCGGCAAGGGCTTCGCGATCGGGTCGGCGGCGTTGACCGCCCTGGCCCTCTTCGTGGCCTACCAGGTACAAGCCAACCTGAATTCGATCGACCTCAAGGACCCCAACGTCACGATCGGCCTCCTGCTCGGTGGCACGATCACAATGCTCTTCTCGGCGTTGACCATGAAGGCCGTCGGGAGCGCGGCCTTCGACATGATCGCTGAGGTCCGCCGCCAGTTCAAAGCGGAGCCTGGAATCATGTTGGGGACCGTCGACCCGGACTACGAAGCCTGCGTCAGCATTTCGACGAAGGCTGCGCTTCGGCAAATGATCCTCCCCGGCGTGTTGGCCGTCGCGGTCCCGGTCACGGTCGGGTTTGTCCTCGGCGCAGCGGCGCTCGGTGGTCTCCTGGCGGGTGCGCTCGTGACGGGCGTTCTGATGGCGATCTTCATGTCGAACGCGGGCGGGGCCTGGGATAACGCCAAGAAGCTGATCGAGGCCGGTGGCCTCAAGGACGACGACGACAATGTGCTCGGCAAGGGCACCGATCCGCACAAGGCGGCGGTCGTCGGCGACACCGTCGGTGACCCCTTCAAGGACACCTCAGGTCCCTCGCTCAACATTCTGATCAAGCTGATGACGGTCGTGGCGTTGATCATTGCTCCCATGATCCGAGTCGGCGACGCAGCGGACGACCCCAAGACCCCCAAGGTCGCGGCTGTAGGCACCCAGACGCCTGGCGGCGCCACGGGCAAGAAGACGGGCGAGGCGCCCAAGGGCGCCAAGACAGGCGAGGAGCCTCAGATCGCCTCTAAGGCCATCAAGGAGCTTCAGGCGGGCTTGGACTCGCTCGAGACTGATCTCACGAGTCTCCACAACGCGGACGAAGCGCTGAAGAAGCGGATCGCAGAGGAGGACGCCAAGCGCGACCGCTCGATCAAGGTCGTTGAGACAGCAGTCGACGCCCTCGCGGACAAGCTCAAGGCGCTCCGCGCAGAGCGCTCGGGAGGCGAGTCGCGCCTGGTCGAAGTGTCGTCTGCCTTGGCCAATCTGAAGGACGACGTGAAGCGCCTCAGGGACGCCAAGGGCACTGAGCGCAGACGCGCTGAGGGCGCGCTCAACAAGCTCGAGCTGAGCCTCGGCGATCGGCTCCGCCGGGCCGAGACGAGCCTCGAGACAGGGCTCCGGGCCCTCGATCGGAACCAGGCCAAGAGCGACGCCGAGCTCAAGGCTCAGGCTCGCCACTTGACCGACCTCAAGACCGAGATCGTTGGGCTCCGGACGCGAATGGCGCAGCTCCAGACCCAGAGCCAGAAGGGCCTCAACGAGAGCCTGCGGCGGATCGAGGCGCTCCTCGAGAAGCTCGGCAAGGGCGCCTCGGGCGGCGCGGCACCGGGCGGCGAGCTCCGCTAGTGGCTGGACCCGGAAACAGGTGGATGTAGGGGCGGGGTTTACCCCCGCCCGCGGGAGGAGGGTAAACCCGGGGTAAACCCCTCCCCTACGAA
>JAESQQ010000219.1 GCA_016765095.1 Planctomycetota bacterium
GGCCCTCTTGCGATCTGTAGGGTGCGGGGTTTACCCCCGCCCGCCTGTCCGGGAGAGACAGACGGCCTCTGGGACTAGGCTTGTCAGCGTCAGGAGCTGTAAGCCCCGCCCCTACATTCACCTGTACCGGTATCTCCGGGTCCAGCCACTAGTTGAAGCGGCGATCCATTTCGTCGCGCACTCGGAAGCGGCGGGTGCGGATCTGGTGGCCGATGAGGAACTTCTCGAGGGCCTGCTTGTTCGAGTTGTCGAGCTGCTCGAACTGGACGCCGAGCTCGTATTTTTCGCCGCTGCCGTAGCGAGGGCCGAGCTGGACGGGGGAGGGGCGGGTCCAGCGGAGGGAGCAGAGGCCCTTGACGGGCTTCTTTTCGGGAACCATCAGGTTGGCCCCGATCATGACGAGGCCTTGGCCGAGTTGGGGGAGCCAATCGCGGCCGGGGAGGCTACCGACGAACAGGATCCCGCCCGTGCTCACGTTGAGGATCGGGGCCTCGAAGATCTCGTCACACTGGAAGCCTTCCAAGTGGGAGAGAAACTTGTAGCAGATTTGCAAATTGTCGGAGACGCGGAAGCGGATTCGAGCCGCTCGGCGCTTCTCCTCGCCGGTGAACATCATCTGGGGGGGTTGGGCCTTTTGTTCTCCGGACTCTAGCAGAAGTCCCTGTTCGCGGAAGCGCCCCAACCTAGGCCCGAGACTCGCTCAGCCCGCTTCCTCGACCTGGGGCTACACTCCACGAACAAGACTGGAGAAGGTTGGCGATGAAGTTGGGTGTGTTCACGGTCGGCAGCGACGTGCCGGGTCTCAACGCGGTGATTCGGGCCGTGGTTCGGACCGCGACCCTGCGATATCACGCAGACGTGTTTGGAATCGCGAATGGATTCCACGGGCTCCTCGATCCGCCGGCGTACTGGCCCCTCTCCCAGGCGGACGTGGTCGGGCTCAGCCGGCGAGGCGGGACGATCCTGGGCGCCAACCGCGACAGTCCCTTCGACGACGAAGGCCGCGATCGCTCCTCGGAGATCATGGACACCGTCAATTGGTTGGGGTTGGACGGCCTGATTTGCATTGGGGGCGAGGGCTCGCTGGCGATCTCAGAGCGCCTCTACCGCATGGGGCTGCCCCTCGTCGCGATCCCCAAGAGCATTGAGAACGACACGCCCGAGACAGCGCACACGTTTGGCTCCGAGACGGCGGTCGACCACACGGTCAACGCGATCGACATGCTCCAGACCACGAGCGAGGCGACGCACCGCGTGATGTACCTCGAGGTCACGGGCAGCCAGGCGGGCTGGATCGCGCTTCGCGCAGCGCTAGGGGGGGGAGCCGACGTCGTCTTGATTCCAGAGGTCCCCTTCAAGCTCAACAGGATTGAGTCGGTGATCGTCAAGCGGCGCAAGGCGGGCAAGCGCTGCACGATCGTGGTCGCAGCGGAGGGCGCGCGCCCCGCCGAGGGGGAAGATCTCCCAGACGGCAACGGGGACAGCCCTGGCTCCATGACCCACCGAGTCGCCCGCGCGGTGGCTGCGCGCACGGGCGACGACTATCGGGTCACCGTGTTGGGGCACCTCCTGCGGGGCGGGGATCCCAACGCCCACGACCGGATCCTCGCGACTCGATTCGGCGCGGCTGCGGTCAAGGCGGTCTCTGAGGGCAACTTCGGGACCATGGTCGCGATCCGCGACGATCGCCCGACGCTGATCCCGCTCAGCGAAGTCGTCGGTCGCTTGCGCTCGGTCGAGGCTGACGACGAGCTGATCTGGACCGCCCGCTCGCTTGGGATCGACCTCGCGGACGGGGTCGAAGTCGGCCCGGAGGCCTGATCTCGCGTGCTTCGCCTTCGGGACACGCTGCTCCTCGCCCTCTGGGCGATCGTCCTCTCGGCCTCCCTAGCCGGCGCGCAGGAGCGCACGGTCGAGGAGTGGATCCAACGCCTGCGCGGCGACGACGCTGCGCACCGAATCGAAGCCCTTGAGGAGCTCGCGCTCCTCGGTGAGCGGGCCCGCCCCGCGCTCGAGCGCGCGCTCCAAGACGTGGATCCCGACACCCGCTTCCACGCGCTCTACCTCCTCCGCGCGCCGGAAGGGGCCCTCGAGCGCACGCTCCGGCGGATCACCTTTGGTCGCTCGGACAAACCCGGCGCGACTTATCGTCTCTCGCTCAAGGCCTACCAGGGGCTGATGCGGCGAGCGTCCCCGGGGGTCCGGGGTCAGCTCCTGCGGGTCTCGCTCCGCGCCGCGCCCCAGGGGCAGAGTCGCCTCGTGATCGTGGCGCTCAGTGTGTGGATCGAGTTGGCGCGGGGCCAGGAGGTCGCCCCAGGCGAGGCCCAGCTCCTCGCGGAGCTGCTCGAACTCGACCTCGGCGAAGCCAGCGCCGACCTTCTCGAGGCGTTCGGTGCGCTCCCCCCTGCCCAACGGCTGGGGGCCCTGCGCGGGGCGCTCACGAGCAAGAACACCAAGGTCCTCGCTCGCGCCGCGCGGGCAGTTGGCGAGACCGCGGAGCCCAGCCAAGTCGTCGAGGTCAGGAGGCTCCTCCTTCCGCTCGTGGGGCACTCCGAGGCCCGGGTCCGTCGCCAAGCGGTTTACTCACTTGGTCTGCTCGGGGTCGGCGACGAGCGAATCCGGCTCCGCGTCGCGCGGGCCTGCCGGGATCTCGACAGCGGCGTGGCTGAGATCGCGCTCCGTCTGGTGGGGGAGTGGAAACTCCGCCTTGCGCGCGGCGCCGCGGAGGAGATCGCGAGCGACGTCAACCGTCCCCTCAAGACACGCTTGGCGGCGATCCAGACCCTAGGGCTGACGGGCGACCGAGCCGCGACACCTGTCCTCCGACGCTTGGCCAGGGACCAAGTCGAGATCGGCCCGCTCGCGACGTGGGCGCTCGCCGCGCTTGGCGCGCCGGGCCTCGCGAAGGACATTGAGCAGCGAATCAAGACCGAGACGGGAGGGAGCAACCCGCTCTACTACCGAGCGCTCGCGCGGCTGGGCCCTCAAGGCCGGCCGACGCTCCGGCGCTGTGTGCTCCCCCAGCCGCCCTACCCAACGGGGCGCGCCCTGGAGCGACTTCAGATTCGAACCCAGCGAGCGCTCGACGCCTACGCTTACCTGCGCGACCCACGCGCGGCGCAAGACCTGACTGACGTGATTCGCCGTCCGGTGCGGCTGCTGCGTCAGAGCGATCGAGCCAACCGCCATCGAGCGACCGAGGCGCTCTGCCTGCGGACCGACCCTCTATCGCAGCGCCAAATCGCCAAGCTCGTGATTCGGCCCGGCCCGGTCCGCGCCGAGAAGGCGCTGCTCAACGGGATCTTCCGCCACAGCGTGCCGGACGACCTCCGCGACGAGGTCGCCGCGATCCTGGCCGAGCGCGTGCCGACGGCCCGGGGGACAGCACCAGCCCGCGCGCTGGTGCGGATCGATCCCAAGACCGCCCGCCGGATCCTCTACCCCATGGTGCGAGCCAGGGTCGACAGCCGGTACCGCCATGACCTGGCCTTGGCCCTCGCGCGCACGGGCGAGCTCCGCCCGCTAACGAGCGACGCCCTCCCCTTCGCGCTCCGCAGGCTCGAGGCGTCGGGCGAAGAGCGCGTCCGCCTCGTTTGGCTCGTCCTCTCGGGACTCGACCACTACTACGCCGGCCGTCTCGACGAAGCTCGGCTCGCCTTCCGACGGCTCCACTGGACGCGCCCCCACTGGGAGCAGGACACGCCTGCCTACAACCTGGCGTGTGTCGCTGCCGCCGAAGGACGCCGGACCCAAGCCCTTCGTCTCTTGCGTCGGGCTGTGTTCCACGGCTACAAGCGCCCGGAGCTGAGCCGCTACGACTTGGACTTCATTCCGCTCCGCCGCGACCCGCGCTTCCAGCAACTGATTCAGCAGCTCGAGTTAGCAGTCGAGACCGGCCAAGGGCGCGCGGTCCTCAAGCTGCCCTAAGCCCTAAGAGAGAGGAGAAGAGAGGAGAGGAGAGGAGAGGGCTACTCTCCGTCCTCGCTTCGCTTCTTGAGGAAGGTCACGCTCCCGACCACGAGCAGGGCGCCCACGAAGGCGGCCACGAGCTGATCGAGGTCGATCGTGAGGTCGCCGAGGCCTGTGTTTATGTCGAAGGCCTTAAAGAGCGCGCCGCCAATGAAGGCGCCCACGAGGCCAAACAGGAGGTTGCTGATTGCGCCGAACCCTCCCTTGTTTCGCTTGATCAGCATTCCGGCGAGGGAGCCGGCCAAGAGCCCGATCACCAGCCACACGGCGATCTCTCTACCGGACATGTCGAAACCTGCGAGGAGGAGCGTTGTCATGTGCCTAGGGTGACTCCTTGGGCTCTAGACGGCAAGGGGAGGAGGCAGCAAGCGAAGAGTCGTGCCAGAGCGCGGGCGGGGGTAAACCCCGCACCCTACAGATCACATAGGCGCCTCGCAGGGGCCCGTCTCGACCTTCTAACTGCCCCTCCCTCCGGGGCGGCTCGCGACACGCTCGGGTAGGGGCGGGGTTTAC
>JAESQQ010000220.1 GCA_016765095.1 Planctomycetota bacterium
CAACCTCCCGCTCGCAGCGTCCGCTCGCGACCTTCTGTTGGACATTCCCCACGACCGTCCGCCGACGCCCGCCTTGTCGCGGGGGCTGCGGAACCTTGCCCGCGCGCTGGCCGCACGCAAGGACCCAGAGCCGGCCCGCGAGGCAGTCGCCGCAGCCTGGCGCGGACTCCAAGACTTCGACAGCGCACTCCTCGGGCTCGAGCTCGCGGATCCAGCGAGCAGCCCCGCGTGGCTAAAGCGCGTTCGGGGCTCGTTCCGCAGGGAGCTCAGCAACCTCCAAGGCCCCCTCGCGCGGGGCCTCCTCTGCGCGCGCTGGCCAGCTGCCATGGGCTCTAGCGCGGCGGTCACTAGCCTTGCGCTGACCGAAGGGGAGCAGCTCCTCTCGATTCGTTCTCTCGAGATCCAGAATCCTCTCGCGGCCCACTATCGAGCCCAGACCGCCCAGCTCCTCGATCCCAAGCAGCCAGACCCTCCTCCCCTCCCCGCCGGCGTTCCCTGGGACGAGCTCCTCCCTCCGACCCGGGCGCGAGCCTCGATCTCCAAGAAGGACCGGAAGGCCGCGATGAAGGCCGCTCGAGTCGCCGCGCTGATGCCTCGGCGCGAGAACGCCGAGTCCGAGAAGGCCTGTCGCGCGGTCCTTGTCCAGGACCCCTGGTGCTACACGGCGCAGTGGGAACTCGGAACTCGGCGAGCCCGCCTGGGAGGCCCGGGCAGCTCGGCGGGGCACCTCCACGTGGCCAGGCTCCGCCTCCGTCCCGGCCGCGCCCTCGCGACCCTCTGGCAGTGGCGCAGCGAGTGGATTCGAGGGTTCCTCGCGACGTCGGCGACCCCCGTGCAAACCCTAGCAGACGTGCACTCTGGCAAGCTCCCTTCCACCGACGTCACCCCAGCGGACCTCGACGCGACCCAAGCCGTGGTCTTCACGGTCGGCCGGATCTACCCCGACGACAAGCGCCCGGCCTGGCCCTCCGCCCCGGCGACCACGATTCGAGCTCTGGTCGGGGGGGCGATCCGCAAGGACCCCCTCTACCTCGGGCTGCTCTATCTGGACGCACTGCTCCTCGGGCGCGAGGGCTATGGGCCTGCCGCAACGCGCAACCTAGACCTCCTTCGCCGCCTCGCGATTGAGTCGCTCACGAACCGGGCCGAGCAACCGATTCACTATCAAGCCACCCTGTTCGAGGCTTGGATTCGAGCGCCCTATGACCCCAACGCTGGCCAACTCCTGGCAAGTCTGAAGCTGACTCCGCCCGACAAGGACCTCAAGATCGGACTCGTCGACTGGATCCGTGGGGTGGCCCCCGACGAGCTGAAGACGCACCCCGCCTGGCCCGCGTTCAGCCGCCGGGCGAAGTCGGAGTAGTGTCCGACGACGCGTTGTTCGGGCCGCTCGCGCGCCCGAGCTCCCCTGACGCGCCGAGCTGACTCCGGGGAGACTCCGGAACGCAAAGGAGCCCGCAGCTGCGGGCTCCTTCTGGTGGTTGCTGGCCGCAACGGGCCTGGCTTAGCCACCAACGCGGTGAAGGGCTGCTACAGCCAGTTCCACATGTGGGGCGCGCCGCCAAACCACCGGATCATTTGCGCGAACCAGTAGACGATCGAGTCGGGGTCCTCCCAGGGCTCAAGCACCCTGTCCTCGTCCTTGTCCTTGTCCTTTTCCTTCTCCCTTTCCTTCCTCTCGGCCTCCTCCTTCTCGTGCTTGGCCTTCTCCTCAGGAGTCTCGCCCTCGTGCGCGTCGCGCGCGTCGGTCTCGTCCTCAGCCCCGCAGCTAATGCAGACTTTGGTCCTCTCGAGGACCCGTTGGACTTCGCCGCCGAAGCGGAACATGCTGACGAAGGCGCAGATTGAGATCAACCCAATCATGATCGCGTATTCGGTCTGACCCTCGCCGCGTCTGCGCTTCATACGACCTCCAAAAGCCCTTCCTGACCCAAGGAAGAAGCAGGACCTGCATCTGGTATAGCGAGCGGCCGACCAAATCGCGAGCCGTAACTAAAAGGCTTAGGACGACTCGCGTCTCCCCTTGGCGACAGCCCCCACCCGAAAAGGCGGAAAGCGTCTCAAGCCTACTTGCGGCTCCCTGCGGGCTGGCTCTCCCCTTGACCGGCTTCGTGGCTAGGGCGAACGACGTTCTTGCCCCGGCTCTTCTTCTCTTCCCGCTCTTGGAGCCCGATCAGGATTCCGTCGCTCCGGGTCCCACCCAACTCCTTGTGAATCATGGCGTGGAGGTGAGCCTTCTCGTCCTCCTCGCGCTGGAAGTGGATCTGAGCCAAGCGGAGGTGAGCGATCCGAAAGTGCGGATTGTGCTTGGCGGCTTTGAGCGACTTGGGCTGCCGCTTGAGGAGTTCGACGCTGTTCCCGTAGGCAGCCCCCACCGAGCCAAGCCGAATCGCGACCCGCCCCAAGGCGTCGAGGCCAACCGTCGCGCGCTGCTCGAGCTCGAGCCCGCCTTTCTTCTCCTGCGCGTCGAGGCGAACCTGGAAGTTGCCGTAGGCCGAATACGAGTCCTGGAATCGGAGCCCCTTCTCATAGTGCTCCCCGAGCGCGAACCAAGCGTTGAGGTTCTCTGGGTCCTCGTCGAGCGCGGCCAGGATCGCGACTTCGGTCGCGTCGTCCTTGGGGCCGTCTTCAACCGGGTACTCGATCCCGTTGATCTTCTCGACCGTTTCGCAGCCTGCGCCAAGCGCTCCGAGCAGGAGGACGACAGAGGCTGCGGAGGCGAGCCGAATCAAAGTCGGATGCGTCATTGGATCTTCTTTCGGATCGATCTCAGCGAACCTGGGCCATGTTCGACGAGAGTCGCTCGGGATAGAGCTCGCGCTCGATTCGCGCCAACATGCCAGCGGCGCGCACAGTGTCTCCGGTCAGGCGCTCGTAGCGCTTGAGGTGGATTTCGGCCTCGGCCCACGCCTCGTGTGCGTAGTCGATCGAGCCGAGCAAGAAGTGGCTCTCTCGCCACCAAGGCGAACGGGCAGCCATCCAACGTGAGCTAGGCTCACGGGTCAGCACCAAGCGAAGCCAGCGGCGGGACTCTGCCCAGTCGCCGAGCAGCGCGTAGGTCCGACCGACGAAGTAGTCGCCCTCCAGGTAGTCGTGACCCTCGTGGCTCCCGAGTTCCTTCAGGATCTTCTGAAGGCGAAGGAAAGCGCGCAGGGCGTCCGCCTGCCGATCGAGACGGTCGTAGAGTTCGCCCAGGTTCCACCACACCGTGGGGTCCCTCGGCCGCTGGGCAGCCGCGCGTTGCAGCTCCCGCTCGCTCTGGTTTGTGCCGGCCCCAGCGACCTCGAGACGCCGCGTCTGGCGGTATTCGACGTTGCCGTCCTCGTCCTCGACGCGAACCATGGCGCTCGGAATCCGCTCGGTGGTAATGCAGCCCACAGCGCTCATGCAGAGCGCGAGGCAGAGCAGCGCCCGAGCCCTCATGAGGTCACCGGGAGCCGGCGAGGGGCCCCCGCCCGGAGAAGACCCGCCCGGAGAAGGCCCGCCCGGGGAAGCCCCGCGCTCGCCTCGGCCGGAAGGACGTCGTTGAGGCGCCCGGAGCGAAACCCCTCCAGATCGAGGGTCACGTATGTGTAGCCAAGCGCGGCCAGCTCCGAAGAGACGTCGCTCGCCCCGGAGAATCGAGCGAGGTCCTGGGGGAGGAGTTCGATCCGCGCGAGGTGTGTCACGCCAGTCGGGCTCGGCAGCTCGTGGTGTCGAACGCGGAACTCGCGAAAGCCACGAGCCCGAAGGCAGGCTTCGGCCGCTTCGATCATGGCTAGTTTGGCGGCGCTGACGACTTCTCCGTGGGGAACCCTCGAGGCCAAGCAGGGGTGGGCGGGCTTGTCCCAGTTGGGGAGTCCCAACTCCCGGGAGAGCGCTCGAATCTCGCCCTTACCGAGCTCGGCCTCGGCCAGGGGAGCGATCGCGCCGGCCTCCGCTGCGGCCACCAGGCCAGGTCGGTAGTCCCCGAAATCGTCGACCGTAGCGCCGTAGGCGACGACGCGGCCTGCGAACTTGCGGGCGACGACCTCGAACAGCTCGGTCTTGCAGTGGTAGCAACGATCGCCAGCATTGGCCACATAGCCCGGCCGGGCCAACTCCTGGGTCCGGAAGACCTCGTGACGGGCTCCAAGCTGCTTGGCCAGGCCTCGGCAAGCGCTCAGCTCACTCGCGGGCAAGCTCTCCGAGGCAGCCGTCACGGCCACGACCCGCTCTGGACCCAGCGCTTCGAGGGCCAAGGCCAGCAGGAGAGTCGAATCCACGCCGCCCGAGAAGGCGACCACGACATCCTTCACCTCTGCCCGAAGGCGAGTCAGAACGCGCTGGCGCTTTTGGCGCAGGGGCTCACTCAGGGGGGGAGGATTCACGGGGCGGGATTGTAGGCCAAGAAACCGACGGAACACCCCAGAATCCTGACCCTAAGACCCTCAGAGGGGATCTAGTCAAGGTCTCCCGCCGCCCTCCGTGGCGAGTCCTCACGGGGGCTGCTAACGTCTTCTCGGGGAAGCTCTGCTTTCCAAATCCGCCACCTGCTGGGTGGACCCTTGCGGGGCAAGGTAAGGAGAACCGGTGGACTTCCACACGCTGCTGGCGAAGATGGTCAAGGCGCGAGCCTCGGACTTGTTTATCAAGGTCGGGAGCCCCCCCTCAATGCGCATTGACAGTCGAATTCGCTTTCTCCAAGGCGAACCGACGACCGTCGAGGAGGCCAAGAAGATCCTCGGGACGATCCTCCGACCGCAGGGGATCAAGAACCCCCTCGATGGCGCGGGGCGACTCCGCAAGGAGATCGACGCAGCCTACGACCTCCCCAAAGTCGGTCGGTTCCGCGTCAACATTTCCAGCCAACGCGGATATCTGTTCTTCGTGCTCCGAACCATCAACCGAGCCCTGTTTACGTTCGAGGATCTCTGCCTGCCTCGCGAACAGCTCGAAAAGCTCTCGAGGGTTCCTCGTGGTTTGGTCCTCGTGACCGGAGTCACGGGCTCAGGCAAGAGCTCGACCCTGGCGGCTATGGTCAACTTCATTAACCAGAACATGAACAAGCACATCATCACGATCGAGGACCCGATCGAGTATGTGTTCAAGGACAAGCGCTCGATCATTACCCAGCGCGAAGTCGGCTCGGACACGACCAGCTTCCCGGCTGCGATCCGCGCGGCCATGCGTCAGAGCCCCGACATTCTGATGATCGGCGAGATGCGTGACCTCGAGACGATGAGCGCCGGCATTCACGCGGCCGAGACCGGCCACCTCGTGTTCTCGACCCTGCACACCGTCAACGCCCAGCAGACGGTCGAACGAATCATCAACTACTTCCCGCCTCACCAACACGAGCTGATTCGGATGCAGCTCTCGATGGTCCTTGAGGGAGTTGTCGCCCAGCGACTCGGCGTCAAGAAGGGCGGGGTTGGGCGCGTGCCAGCCGTCGAGTTGATGATCAAGTCGCCGAGCATCAAGGACATGCTCCGCGAAGGCCGCACGACCGAGCTCTACAAGTGCATGGCTGAGTCCGAGTATTTCGGCTGCATGACCTTCAACCAGTCGATCAAGCGTCTCTACGAAGAAGACCTGATCTCGCTAGAGGACGCCATGAAGCTCGCGGACAACCCCGACGAGCTCAAGATGGAGCTCCGCGGCATCATGAAGGGTGCTCGGGCGACCGACTTCGACTTCAACTTCTAGCGCTAGTGGGGTGCCCTCGCCGCGGTCGCCCAGTCCTTCGCCCGAACCAGGGACCCGCAGCTGACCTACCGGTTCTCGATCTCGACGCGCTGAGCGTTGGTCCACCGCCCGCTCCCAGCGCGGTAACCTTGAGCTCGGGTGCTCCAACTCGGGTGGAGCCGCCTCTGCTGGCTCCTGAATGAACGCTCCCACTCACCTCGGCCCCTTTCCCCTGCTGGGCACCCTTGGGGTGGGAGGCATGGGAACGGTCTACCTCTCGCGTCACCCCCAGCTTGGCTTCGAGGTCGCGGTCAAAGTCCTCGGCGCTGGGCGGGGAGCGAGTCAGGCGCAGCGCAGCCGCTTCCAGCGCGAGATCCGCGCGCTCACCCTGCTCGATCACCCGGGGCTGGTCGAGGTCCTCGGCGCAGGAGAGGAGGCTGGGGTCCCCTGGTTTGCCATGCGCCGCGTCGCGGGCGAGAGCCTTGAAGATCGCCTAAGGACACGAGGGCAGCTCAGCGGCGAGGAGACCCTCGACCTCGCCCTTCAACTCTGTGACGCGCTCGCCGCAGCACACGCGATCGAGATCATTCACCGCGACCTCAAGCCCGACAACCTGCTCTGCACTCCCGACGGTCGCTACGTCTTGACTGACTTTGGATTGACCAAGCTCCTGGGGGAAGTCGAGTCCGTCCGTCTCTCACTGACCGGAGCCTTGCAGGGAACACCGGGCTACTGGGCCCCCGAGCAAGCGCGAGGCTCTGTGCGCGAGGGCAGCTTCCCGACCGACGTCTACGGTGTGGGCGCGATCCTCTATGCCGCCCTGACGGGTCGACCTCCGGTCCAAGGCAAAGACCTCATGGAGCTGATCGTTGCGACCCAGGACCGGGTCCCCGAGCCCCCCTCGGCGCTGGCTCCCAACCCGCTGCCCCCCGGCCTCGAAGCCGTCGTCCTCAAGTGCCTCGAGAAGGACGCCAGCGCACGCTTCGCGACCGTCGACGCCCTCGCAGACGCGCTCCGTCAAGTTCAGGAAGGGGGCCCCCGCCGAGGCAGCGGTCGCCTCTGGGCGCTCGTCGCTGTGAGCAGCTTGGCCTCCTTTGTCCTGGTCGGACTCGCGCTGGCAGGGGTGGCCGGGCTCTTCGAGCCGCAGCCAGACCCTACGCTCGTCCCGGCCTCGCCCGACACCCCTGCGAGTGACGCGCTCTACACCCGCGGAGAGGCCGCCCGGGAGGAGGGCCGAGAGTCGGAGGCCATCGCGCTCTTTGGCCGTGCCGCAGAGAGCGGTCATGTCGAGGCCATGGCCACCCTCGCGACCATGTATCGCGAGAGCGATCCGTCCAAGGTCCGCGAATGGACCCGCCGCGCGGCAGAAGGGGGCTGGATCCCCAGCGTCTTCACCTACGGGCTGATGGTCGAGTCTGGCGACGGAGGACCCAAGGACGAGGCGCTTGCGCGCGAGTGGTATCGCCGCGGAACCCAACTCGACGACCCCCGCGCTGCCTATCACCTTGCCCGCATGAACCTGATGGGCTTGGGAGGGGCGAAGAACCTCGTCCAGGCTCGCGCTTTGTTTCGCCGCTCGGCCGAAGCCGGCCACCCCCCTGCCATGCACGGGCTCGCGCAGGTCTTAGAGCGGGGAATCGGTGGGGCGGAGGACTCCGTCGAGAGCGTCAAGTGGTATCGCGAAGCGGCCACCGAGGGCGGCGCCGACTCCATGCTGGAGCTGGCGGAAGCCTATAGCTTGGGGCAAGGCGTCGAGCGCAACTACGAACATGCCGTCCGCTGGTATCGACGCGCCGCGGCCGACGGGCACCACCCCCAGGCCCTCCGCGAACTCGGAGTCCTCGTCACCAACGGGCAGGGCGTTCCTCGGGACGACGCAGCGGCTATCCAGCTCTTCCGCGACGCGATCGCGGGGGGCTACACAAAGGCCTGCCATGACCTCGGCATGATGATCGAAGACGGGCGCGGCTGCGAGCCTGACTCTGCGCTCGCGGCCAAGTGGTATCGCCGCGGCGCTGAAGCCGGAGACATGGCCTGTATGGAGACCCTCGGCGTGAGTCTCGCCATGCAGCCTGACGACGAGAGCCACAAGAAAGGAGCGCAGTGGCTCCGAAAGGCCTCCGATTTGGGATTGCCGGGCGCGACGCACAACCTCGCGCGTCTCTACACCGAGGGTCGCGGCGTCACGCGCGACCGGGCCGAGGCGATGCGCCTGTTCAAGCAGGCCGCCGAGGCGGGTTTTGCCCCTGCGATGGAGGTCATGGGCGAGCAGCTCCTCGCAGGAACCTGGGTCCCGCGGGACGAGAAGGGAGCCATGGACTGGCTCCGGCGCGGGGCTGAGGCCGGCGACGTGACCTGCATGCACCGGCTGGGAGCCTCGCTCTCCTCAGGGCTCGGAGGTGGGGACGCGCGCGCCGGCACGGTCTGGTTTTACAAGGCGGCGGCTGCCGGGTATGGCCCTTCCATGACCGCCCTCGGAGTGCTCAGGAGCCAATTGTCCGACGACGACGCGGCCGCGCTCACCTGGTTCCTGCGCGCCTCCGTGGCCGGCGACCAAGACGGTCGACTCAGCGCTGCCTCGTACTTGAGCGAAGGCCGGGGAACCGAGCCCAACGCGAAGGAGGCCGAACGCTTGCTGCGCCTCGTGCTCAAGGAGGGCAACACCGACCAGCGCGAACGAGCGCAGGCTCAGCTCGATCGGCTCTGACTCCTCGACGACGCGCGCACGAAGCTCATGCGAAAGTCGGGCATGGCCACGGGAAGCTGTCGCGAAACTGGCAATTTTCAACGCGGAGATCGCGGAGACTCGCCGAGAGCCGCAGAGGTCGGGAGCCAGGGCGAAGGCGCGCGGATTCGGTGGCGAGGTCGAGAGCGGTAGCGCGGGAAGGAGGGAAGGATCCCTCACCCCTTCTTCTTCGCCCTGGCACCGCGCTACGCCCTGACGCCCTGGCAGCGAATCCAGAGCATTTGCTAGACCTCCTGATCTCCGCGGCCCTCGGCGTTCCTCTGGATTCTCTGCGTTGAGAACCGCTCCGCCTGGCATTCCCATAACGCGCTCAAGGCGCGCCGTCCACGAGGGCGGCGGCCTCCACAGGAGTCCAGATCGAGTGCGAGCACGAGCACGAGCGAAGCGCCGAGCACGAGCGAAGCGCCGGCGCGGGCACGGGGCACGGGGACGAAGAAGAGCTGTCGCTGCAAGGCGCCATAATATGGCCACAGCTCCTGACGCCCCACTAGTCCAGAATCGCGGCCAAGACTGCCTCGGTGGACTCCAGGCTTCGGAGCAAGACGTCGGGTTCCGAGGCGGCCAGCAGGTCGTGGGGGGTCGCTCCGGTGCTGACTCCCAGGACTCGCGCTCCGTGGGCGCGGGCGACGGCCACGTCCCGGGGGGTGTCGCCCACGATCACGACTTGCTGTGCGACCAGCCATGGGTCTCGCCCGCGGTTCGCCCGGTTGAGGGCGACCGGGAGGAGGTCGTTGCGCGTCGGCGCTTCGTCGCCAAACGCGCCGACTTCAAAGAAGGCCTCCCCGAGGCCGGCCGCGCGTAGCTTGCGGCGCGCGCCCCCTTCCACGTTGCCAGTCAGGACGCCGACCACACAATCGGGGTGCGCGACGACGGCGTCGAGGAGCGCCTCGACTCCCGGCAGTGACCACACCGCGTTCGGCTCCTGCGCCAGCAGCCCGTCGAGGGCCTCTAGGTAGCGCGCCATGACGCGATCGTTCTCGTCGACCGCGCGCTCGGCGGACTCGCCATGGCTCGTGAACACGGCCTGCAGGATCAAGGGGTCGGTCAAGCCACCGAAGGACAACCCCCCAGTCGCCTCGCCCCAGCCATAGAGGTCCTCAAAGGCGACCTCTAGCGCGCGCCGGCCGACGCCCCGACTCGCGAGGAGCGTTCCGTCGAGGTCGAGCAGAACCAAGCGCTGGGGCGAGAGTCGTCGCGTCTCGTCGTTCAAGAACCACCTCTCGACGGGCAAGAGGACGAGTGTCGCAAGAGAGGCGGACTCAAGGGAGGCAGGGCCTGCAGCCCCGCTCCCCCTTAGGAGGGGCCAAGGAATAACTTCAGGGTTTCGCGCAGGACTCGGCGTCGCAGGCAAGGCAGGCTGAGGGCAAGCGTAGTGACCTAC
>JAESQQ010000221.1 GCA_016765095.1 Planctomycetota bacterium
CCGAGCCCGAGCCCGAGCCCGAGCCCGAGCCCGAGCCCGAGCCCGAGCCCGAGCCCGAGCCCGAGCTTAGGCCCGAGCCTCAGCCCGGCGCCTTCGGTCGTGGCGACGCCGAGGGATCAAGACCCGAAGGTGCTCTCCCCCCTGGGCCGAGACTTGAACACGTTCCGCCACCTTCGGCCCTTGGTTCGCCATGGCGGGGACGAGGCCGTGCAGAGCGCTCCGATCGCACGGATCTTTCCGCTCCCCAATGGGCAGGTGTTCGTGCTGGACGAACTCGGGATCCTGCGCACCTACAGAGGACCGCAACTCGAGTTTCGCGGGGTCATAAACGTCCGGGCGCGTGGGGAGGGGCTCTCGTCGCTTCCCCCTGGGGTTCCGCGGGTCTTTAGGGTAAGTCCTCAGGGGACGCGCGCCCTGGCCACGTTGGGTGACAAGACGGTTCGCGTCTGGAACCTGACCGGAGAACCTGGGCAGGTTCTGCTCAACCTCCCCCAGCCGCTAGTGGACGCCTCCTTTCGGGCAGACGGCAAACACGTGCTCTTGGCTGCTGGGCCTCGAGCGGTGACGTTTCAGATCGAGACGCGGGTCGCTCGGCGATTGGTCGTCCGCGAGGGCCCGATCCGTAGGATCGCAGCGGGGCCGGGCTCGGAGTTCGCGTTGGCCATGGCCGACGGCGTCGTCGACCACTGGCGGGCGCCCAATGACGGCGATCCGGCCGGGACTCGGCTTTTCACCGTGCCGAACCTCGATCGCTTCGCCATGGGTCATGAGGGGACGGTGTTCGCCTCGGATCGCGCGGGGAGGATCTGGTTGCGCCGGCTCGGCGGACCCAAGTTCGAGATCCCGAGTCGCGGTCGCGTCTTGGGTGAGACTTTCCTAGACAATTACCTCCTCGCCATGACTTCGGACGCAGCGCTCCTCGTCGACCTGGCGACGGGGAAGGTCGCCCTCAAGCGGGACCTCCCTGTTTCGGTCATGACGGGGATACCTGCCTCGAAGCGCTACGTGTTCGCGACGCTGGAGGACGCGCAGGTCCTGCGCGTCCTGGACTTGCAGCAGAACGGCACTCTCCCCGCGCCCGTTGGCCACCGGGCCCCGATCCTGCGCGCCATCGAGGGCGGAGGAGGGGCGCTGATTTCAGTCGCACGCGATCGCAGCGCCTTTGGCTGGACCCGCGGCGGCGAGCCGACGTGGGATCGCAGAGGGACGGTCTCGCTGCGCGACATCGCATTGGTGGGGAGCCCGGGCAAACGGCGTGTGGCTCTCGTCGCCGCTAGCCGGAGCGTCAAGTTGACCTCCCTGACTCCAGGCGGGCCTGCGTCTCAGGCGAAGTTCGAAGCCGAAGCTCGCTGCGCCGCAGCTGCTCCCGGGGGCCGAGCCCTGTTTGGCCTCGGCGACGGGAGCGTGCACCAGGTGGACGTCGACGGGGGCCGGCTCGTGAAGAGCTGGCAGCTGTTCTCTGGGCCGGTGCGTCGGATCGTGTCCGTGGTCGGGGGCTACGTGGCCTGCGGCGACCAGGAGGTCGTGTTCGTGCGGGAGGCCAAGACCGTCCGGCGCCCCGCTGCGAGCGTCGTGCCGAGTTCACTCTGCGCTCGAGAGGGGCTCGTGTTCGTCGGGACGTCTGGAGGGGACGTGTGGGTCTGGGCTGCGGACGGCCGTCCGCTCGGGGCCAACCGAGGGGTCCACGTCGGAGGCGTCAGCGCGCTCTACGCCGGGCCGGGGGGGAAACTCGTCAGCGGAGGCGAGGGCTACGACCTCGCGGTCTGGCGCTACACCCGAGCGGAGGGCTTTGAGCGCCTAGAGACACGTCAACTCGAGCTCTCGTGGGACAGGGTGACCTTCCTCGGCCCGGCGGGGGACGCGAATGAGTTCCTGCTGGGAACGGCCCGGGGAGCCCTGATTCGCTGCGAATGGCGCTAAGCGTCTTCTTCGCTCGCCGGCTTCTCGCGAGCTCGGAGCCAGAGGTAGAGCCCGAGCAAGGGGAGACCTGCCCCGAGGCCCATGAGCGAGAACTGAACCCAGCCTGGGTCGGGCCAGAGGCGGGTCGTGGCGAGGGCGGCGGCTCCTTGGAGGCTCCAGGCGGTCGTCCAGGCCCAAATCGGGCCGGGTGAAGGTGACGTGTCCACTCGCGGGTCCTTGATCGAAGCGACCTAGCGCCAACGCCAACGACGGCCGAGGGCGCTCGGGAGGGGGAGCGGGAGGAGGAGCCGGAGTCGCCGTCCACCGAAGCGAACCGCGAGGAATGCGGAGCTCAGCGGGAGGTCTGCGTGGTGGGCGAAGCCCGCCTGGGTGCGTCCCCGGCCTTCGCGACGAGCGAGCTCGGCCTCGACCGCCAACTCGTCGAGGCTGTGCGGGGCCTCGGGGGCCGCTTGGCGGAGCCAGCGCAGGAACGCGCGCGCGTCGTGGAGGTGGCGGAGGTGCCCTCGCGGCCAGCCCGTCTGGGCGAACTGCGCGAAGAGTTCAGCGAAACGCTCACCGAGCCTTGGCCGAGTCCTGGGAAGTCGCTCGGCGACTTCGCTGGCTCGTTTCTCGAGCAAGACTCGGGCTTGGGCTTCGAGCTCGCCCGCGTCGAGGCCGCGGAGAAGGTCGGCTCCGTCTTCGAGGTCGAGCGCGTCGAGCCAGGCCTCGCGGTCTGCGACGAAGCTCGCGCGCTGCGAACCGTCGCTCAGGAGTCGCCCCAAGGCGGTAACGACGTCGAGGCTCACGGGGCGCTTGCCGGGGCGGAGTGGCGTTGGAACAAGCCTCGTAGCCGCTCGAGCTGAGCATGGAGCGCCTCGCGAGCGGGGTAGTGCCCGTCGCGCTCGAGGATCACCGCTCGCGCCGGGGAGCGCTCCAAGACGGCCTCGGCCAGGTCAAAGAGCGGCTCTTGAATGTCGACTTGGTGCGTGTCGTAGAGGCGCCCTCCGCGCTCTTCGAAGCCGACGATATGCAGCTGCACCACTCGGGAGAGGTCGATCCGATCGAGGAACGCGAACGGGTCCCCGCCGAAGTTGCGCGCGTTCACCTAGAGGTTGGTCACGTCGAGCAGGATCCCGCAGTCGGCGACCTCGCAGATCCCGTTCAGGAGTTCGGGGAACGAGAGCTCGCCTGGGAGGCGGAGGTGCGTCGTCACGTTCTCGAGCAAGAACAGGAGGTCCGCCTGCTCCTGGATCGCGCGGATCTTGGCGGCGACCTCGTCTCGGGTTCGACAGGTCGGGGGGACCGGGTTGAGGTGCCCCAACTCGACCTCGGAGGTGCGCGTGATCGCGAGGTGGTCGCTGATCAAGGCGGCGTCGAGGCCGCGCGCGACCGCGAGGTAGCGCTCAAGGTAGTCGCTCGGAATCGGGCCCGGCGTGCCGAGCGAGAGGTCGAGACCGTGCACGAGGATCGGGCGCTCGAGCAGGTCCGCTGGGCGCTTGGGAGAGGTCGCCTGGGGAAGGAAGAAGTGATCCGCCACGACTTCGACGCAGTCGATCGGAGCGCTGGGGTCTTGGAAGCTGCCTCGCAGGGGTCCGCGGTAGCCGAGTCCGACGCCGAGGGGCGGGAGGTTCGCGACCCGCTCGGCGAAGGAGGTCATTGGGCTCGCGGCCTAGCCGCAGCCGCCGCAGCCGCCGCCGCAGCCTCCGCCACAGCTCGATCCGCAGCTCGAGCCACAGCTCGATCCACAGCCACCGCCGCCGAAGATGAAGAACCCTCCCCCGCTACAGGACCCGCCGGATCTGCTGGAGTCGGAGTCGAACAGAATGTGCGTGAACAAGGTCACGATCACGAGCACGATCAGGATCCCGGCCGAGTGGTGATAGTGCATCGCGAGGTAGATCTTGAGGCCGCCCACAACGAGGAGCGCGGCGCCGGCCCAGCGGCGCCCGATCAGGAAGGGCAGACCGATCATGGCGACAATGTAGAGCAGGAGGAACAGCGGGCCGGGGATCATGCGGAGCGGCTCGAGGAGCGTGAGCACGAGCTACTCCTTGCCGAACGTCGGGACGGCTTCGTCCGAGGCGTCCTTACTCGGCTCTCCACCCGACGCTGAGGGTGCGCTCGGCGTCGGGGCGCTCGAGATCGCGCCCAGTCCGTGCGCCGCTTGGCCGTGGGACTCGTGGAGGGCGTCGGCCTTGAGGGCGCCTATGCGAAGCACGTCCATGACCGCGTCCAGGACGGGGTTGAACTGCGATTCGGCGGGCTGATAGCCTGGCTCGCGCTGCCAGCGGTGGAGTTCGAGGAGGGGTCCCTCGGGGACGCCGAGGAGTTTGCTCGCCTCGCGCAGGATCTCCTCGTGGATCACGACGACCTTGCCGCTGACCAGCTCGATCAGGCCAGCCAGGGGCGGGAGCATGCCCTTGTAGCTGAGCGTCAGGTTGTTCCGGAGGAGCTCCGGGTTGCTTGTCCCGCGCAGGAAGAGGCGGCGGGAGCGGATCGCGAGGCTTCGCAGTTGCTGCTCGCAGTCGCGGGCTATGTCTTGGCTGCTCAGCTCGCAGGCTTCCAGGCTGGCGTTGCTGCCGCAGACCAAGCGGTTGTGTCGGCAGAGATCGCGCAGCTTGAGCGGGAACACGTCGCGGGCCCGATCGAGCTCTTCGCGAGTCAAGAGGAGGAGCGTCGTCCGCTTGGAGGGGCGGTGGTCGCGCATGACCGTGGCGACGGTCCGGAGCGTCGAGGCGTGGTCGTCGGCGAGGATCAGGGCCAAGTTGTGGTCCGAGGCGCTCTCGGAGAAGTCTCCCTTGGCAAGCGAGCCATAGACCAGCACCGCCGAGAGCTTGTCCTTGAGGGCGTCGCTCAGCGCGGCGCCGAACGCGTCGATCTTTGCGTCGATCTCTTGTTGCGTGGTGGTTTCAGTCACAGTTGTCATGGTTCCTCCCGGGGTCGCGGGACGGGGGTCGAACCCTCTCCCGCGGGCAGCAGGATAGCGAGGTTTGACGCCGAGGGGGCCTCACGCCGGTAGACTCTCGCCCCGTGCTGCGCAGCGACTTCGACTTCGAGCTCCCTCCCGAGCTGATCGCACAAGCTCCGCTTGAGGATCGGAGCAGCTCGAGGCTCTTGGTCCTTGAGCGCCAAGCCGGGGCCCCGCCCACACATCACGCCTTTCGCGAGGTCGTGGATCTGCTCCCGGCGGGGAGCCTCCTCGTTCTCAACGAGTCGCGCGTGATTCCAGCCCGCTTCTTTGGGAGCCGGGCGAGCGGGGGCAAGGTCGAGGTCCTGCTGACCGAGCCGGACGCCCGCGGCGGCTGGCAGGCGCTGATCCGCTGCGGCGGGACCTTGCGAGTCGACGAGCTGCTGACCCTCGAGGAGGGGCAAGCGACCTTGCGGGTGCTCGAACGCCTCGCCGGCGGGCACTTCCGAGTCGAGTTCGAGGCTGAGGAGGCGCTCGAGGCGGCCGAGCGTTGCGGACGAATGCCCCTACCCCCATACGTCAAGCGGCCCGCGACCGCGGCCGATCGAGAGCGCTACCAGACGGTGTTTGCGAGGGTCCCCGGCGCGATCGCGGCGCCGACGGCCGGGCTGCACTTCACGCCCGAGCTCCTAGAGTCGCTCGAAGCGCGCGGCGTGGGCCTAGCGAAGGTCGTGCTCCACGTCGGCCTCGGGACTTTCCTCCCGGTTCGCGTCGACGACCTCAGCGAGCACGTCATGCACTCAGAGCGCTACGAGGTCCCCACAGAAACGCGGGCTCGCCTGGAGGCGCACTCGGGTCCCGTGATCGCGTGCGGGACGACCGCGGTGCGGGCGCTCGAGGCCTACGCGGAGAGCGGGGCTCCTGCGGGGCGGACCGAGCTGTTCATAACGCCGGGCTACTCCTTTCGCGCGATCGACGGCTTGATCACCAACTTCCACCTGCCCGAGAGCACGCTCCTGATGCTTGTGGCGGCTTTGATCGGACGGGAGCGCCTGTTCGCGGCCTACGAAGTCGCGATCGCCGAGCGCTATCGCTTCTACAGCTACGGCGACGCGATGCTCATCCGTCCGTAGTGGACCGGTTTCACACGGAGCGCGCGGCCAGCCCATTTCTTTTCATGCGTCGTGAAAAGGATACAGTCAGGAAGCAAATTGTGACGATACTGACCGCTAAAGGTCTTTAAACCGTTAGGTTGGCCCTGGCACGCGAGGTGCATTGAAAAGAGTAAGAGAAGGAGTCTCTCGCATGATCCATCGCACCCTCACCGCCTGCGCTCTGTCCGTGTTGGTCCTAGGCCTCGTCGCCACCGGTTGCAGCAACAAGAGCTCTCGCCAAGGCGGCAATGCGGCCAGCGCGGTCACTTCGACGACCACCTCGACCACGTCCACCACCACCAACAGCGGCCCGGCGCTGACACGAGTCGATCCGACTCGAGGAAACCCCTACGGTGGGACTGTGGCCACGCTGAGCGGGCGCGGCTTCCTGCCGGGCTCGACGGTCCTGTTCGACGGCGTGGCCGCGACTCAGGTCCAAGTCTTCAACGAGGCTCGAATCACCTGCGAGACGCCGGCGCACGCAGCCGGAGCAGTCGACGTCGAGGTCGTCCTCCCGAGCGGGGCCCGCCTCCTCCTCGCAGGCGCCTTCGACTACGACCCAACGGCTGGCCCCTTCGGGCGCGTCGCGAACACAGGCGCCCCAACGCCCGAAGAGCACGAGCTGCTCGAGCTGATCAACCGCGCTCGCCGCGACCCGCCGGCCGAAGGGGTTCGCCTCGGCCTCGACTTCAGCCAGATCGCCGCGCGTCCTCCCTTGACTCACGACGGCCTCCTCGGGGGAGCCGCGACGGCCCACACTCTCGACATGGCGACGCGGGCCTTCTACGGCCACACCAACCCCAACGGGGTCGGCCCCGTCGGACGAGTCCTCGACGCGGGCTATGCGCTTCACTCGCGCTACGGCACCAACCGCGCCAGCAACACGATCGAGAACGTGGGGGCCGCGAGCGGCAACTTGCTGGACACGCCGCAGAAGGTCCACGACGCGTTCATGATCGACGCCGGCGTGAACCCGCCCAAGCACCGCGAGCTGATCCTCGGGATCGGCAACTTCAAGGGACGCCGCCAGGCCGGCTTCGGCTACCGAGTGAAGGCTCCGACGACTTTTATCTACGACACCTTCGTGACCGAGGACCTGGCCGCCAGCAGTCGTGACCTCCCCTTGGTGCTCGGGACGGCCTTTGTCGACACGACCAACGACGGCCTGGCGCGAGCCGGCGAAGGAGTCGCTGGGATCGTGGTCACGCTGACCCACCGCAGCGGCTTTAGCCTGACCACGACGACCAACGCCGTCGGCGCGTTCGGGTTCGAGGTCTACAGCAAGGGCGCTTGGACCGTCACACTTGACGGCAAGCAGGCCCAGATCGTGATCGCCGCCGACAACGTCAAGGTCGACCTCGTCAACGGCGTCGCGCGGACCTACTAGCCTCCCCAGTCGGTCGCCTCTCGCCAGCGGCGGAGGGTCTCCGGATCGAGGTCGAAGGCGTCCTGGGGCGAGAGCCCGCTAGGCAACGGGATCAGACGCGCGAGGGCCATGATCACGTGCTGGCGGGCGGCCTCCTCTACGCGCGGGATCAAGTGCCACAGAGTGAGGTCGTCGCCTGGGCCTGCGGCCTCGCTCGCCAGCACGACGAGGACCTTGGACATGCTCCCTGTCTCCCAAAGCTCGTCGTCTAGGTCCTTGAGCAGGGCGCGGAACTCAGGGGAGCTGTCGGTTCGGACCGGGGTTCCGGGAACGCCGTTGGGGGCTGCGCGGCAACGAGCCCCTGCGGGGACCATGACCGCGCTGGAACGGTCCGAGAGTTCGACGGCGCCCGAGGTCACGACCAAGGTCACGCCGCCTCGTTCGTCGACGGTCAAGTCGTAGGCGCAGCCGAGGTCGCTGGCTCGGCCGTTTGGGGTGTCGACGAGGAACAAGCGCGGTGGCGCCTTGACCTTGGCTGAGAGCGATCCGCGCGCGAGGAACAAGCGGTGCTCGTCGGGGCCGGTCGCGGCCAGGCGGACGCGACTCGACGGCGAGACGCGGACTTCTCCTATGTCGGCGATCTGGAGCCGGGCCGCGTCCTCGGGTCCGGTCACGAGCCACTCCCCCGCGTCCAGGCGTCCTTCGCCCTCAAGGGGGGCCGACCCGACGCTCGGCGTCCCGCGTGTCGCGACGACTCGCCAACCGCTGGGGGCAGGCGCTGGAGTCGGACGCAGGCCAGGAGCTACCCGAGGCCCCAACCAGGCCGCGATCAGGAGACCCGCCGCGAGGGTCAGGCTCCAGCGCAGCCACGGGACGGGGCCGCGGAGAGGACCACGTCGTCTGCCTCCGCTGCGCTGAGGGATCCCAGCGCGATCGCGCGCACCCAACCCGCGTAGCGCGCGTGCAACCAGGCGAAGGCCGCCTGCTCGCCGCGCTGCGCTAGCGACACGTGGTGCGTCAGTGATTCCAAGCGATCCTCGAGCGCGCAACCTACTCTTTGCAGCAGCCCGCGCCCGCAGCTTTCGCCGTCGGCTTGGCCACCGGCGGCGTCGCCGGAGGTGCCGGTTTGGGGAGGTAGGGGGCCAGTCGGGCGCGTTGGTCGGCGCTCAGCTCGTCGGCGATCTCGATCAGGACCGGCTCGGCGAAGCGCCCTTCGCGGGCGAACTGCGCGACGGCGGCCGC
>JAESQQ010000222.1 GCA_016765095.1 Planctomycetota bacterium
GCAAAGCCAGCCGCGCGGTTCGACTGCTCAAGAGCGCGATTCGAACAGGGACCCGCGATCCCGTTCAGGCCCACAACCTCCTTGGCCAAATCCACATGGCCCGCAAGCACTGGCAGGCGGCGATTCGCGAGTTCGAGATTGCTCGGACCCTCTCGCCGCCGAGGGCAGACCAGAGCCGGCGCTTGCTCAAGCTCTACGAGAAAGTCAAAGACGAAGACCGGGTCATTAAGGAGCTCCGCCAGATCGTGGCCCGAGACAGCGACGACGCCCCCTCCCGAATCCGGCTCGCCAAGTGGGCCAAGGGCAAGGGACGCTGGGGAGGAGTCGTGAGCGCTCTCGACGACATTGCGCTGATCGACCCCTTCCTGGCCGAAGCCCACGTCCTCTTGGGCGAAGGGCTCCGCCGGACCGCTCTCGACAAGAAGCCGATCCTGGAGCGAGCGCTGATGGAGTTCGAAGTCGCGATCGAGCTCAAGGTTCAATACGCCGCTGGGCCCCTGTTCGGCGCCGCAGACTGCCACGCGAAGCTCGGCAACCCCAAGAAGGCGCTTGAGCTGCTCGACTTGGCCCTCGCCGACGACCCGGAGCACGCGGAAGCTCGCGCGCTCAAAGAGTCCCTCCAGCGCTAGCTCGCCGCGGCTCGCCTCAGATTCCGCGCACCGCCAACGGCCTCTGGCCTCGAATGCGGGCTAGACTCCCTGCCCTTCTGGAGGGGTTCTGTGAGCGCTGAGGCCTTTGGCGGCCAAAACCTGGCCTACGTCGAGGAGCTCTATTACCAGTGGCTGGATGATCCCGCCTCGGTGGGCTCCGAGTGGGTCCAGCTCTTTGAGCCGATGCGCGTTGAGGAGCCGGCCGCGCGCCGGCCGACCGAGCCTTCCGCCCCCACCATCTTCAATCCAGGCAGCGGCTCCTCCGCCAACGGGGCCGGCGCGAGCAAGAAGGCCTCCAGCTTCAGGAGCGAATCGACCGGCTCGCGAACCGCTTTCGCGGACGCGGCCACCTCGCGGCGTCCCTCGATCCCCTCGGCCGGCCGCGCCCGGAGGTTCCGGAGCTCGAGCCCGCCTATCACGGTCTCTCCGACGCCGACATGGACCGCCCCTGCTACTCGGAGCTGCTCGGCACGAGCCTGACCGTCGGCCAGGTCATTCGGCGCATGCGCAACACGTATTGCCGCTACATAGGGGTCCAGTATCTCCACCTCGAGGACTCCGAGGCCCGCAACTGGCTCCAGGCCTGGATGGAGTCGACGGAGAACCGTCGCGTCCTGAGCCGCTTCGAGCGCGTGCACATCCTGACCAAGCTGATCGAGGCCGAGACCTTCGAGCGGTTCATTCGCAAGAAATACCTCGGCGCGAAGAGCTTCAGCCTCGAAGGCGGCGAGAGCTTGATCCCACTCCTCGATCTCGCCATTGAGCAGGCGGCCAGCCACGGGATCGAAGAGATCGTGATCGGAATGGCCCATCGCGGGCGACTGAGCGTCTTGACTAACATTCTGCACAAGGCCCCCAACGAGATCTTCCAGGAGTTCGACGACAGCCACTCCGAGCGCTACTGGGGCCGCGGCGACGTCAAGTACCACATGGGCTACCGCTCGAAGCACACCACGACCGCAGGCAATGAGATCCAACTCCGGCTCGCGTTCAACCCGAGCCACCTCGAGTTCGTTTCGCCCGTCGTGATCGGTCGCGTTCGCGCGCGGCAGGATCGCCGGAAGGACGTCGCTCGGCGCAAGGTCCTCCCGATCGTGCTCCACGGTGACTCGGCCTTCGCTGGCCAGGGAATCAACCAAGAGACCTTCAACATGTCCGCCCTGCCGGGCTATGACATTGGCGGGACGGTCCACGTCGTCGTCAACAACCAGATCGGCTTCACGACCCCTGCCGAGTCCTGCCGCTCCTCCCACTACGCGACCGACGTCGCGCTGATGCTGAAGATCCCGATCTTCCACGTGAACGGGGAGCACCCCGAGAGCGTGGCCCAGGTCATTCAGCTCGCTATGGAATACCGACACCGCTATCGGACCGACGTCGTGATCGACATGTATTGCTACCGGCGCCACGGTCACAACGAGGGCGACGAGCCCGCGTTCACCAATCCCCTGATGTACGACTTGATCCGCAAGCGCGACTCGGTCGTCGATAGCTACGTCAAGCACCTCGTCAGCCCCGACGGCGTCAGCCAAGACGAAGTCGATCGAATCACCGCCGAGCGGCTCGTCTACCTCGAAGAGGAGTTCAAGCTCGCGCGCGCCAGCGAGGACGACGAGCCGACCCCCGTCGCGCCCGTCTCCTGGCCCTGGGACCGCTATCTGGGCGGCAAGGACGCCGACTGCCCCCGCGTCGAGAGCGGCGTCTCCAAAGACGACCTCGCGAAGTTCCTGATCGCGACCACGACGACCCCCGAGTCCTTCAAGATCCTCCCCAAGCTGCGACGGATCCTCGATCAGCGCGTCGAAATGGCCAAGGGCAACCGTCGCCTCGACTGGGCCGCGGGCGAACTCCTGGCCTACGCGACGCTCCTCAGCGAGGGCCACCACGTGCGCCTCTCGGGCCAGGACAGCGGGCGCGGCACCTTCAGCCACCGCCACGCCGTCCTCCGCGATCGGACCGACGAGGCTCGCCACCTGCCGCTGGCTCACCTCTCAGGCGACCAGGGGAAGTTCGAGGTCTACGACAGCCCGCTCTCGGAGCAGGCGGTCCTCGCGTTCGACTACGGCTACAGCATTGATCGGCCCGACTCGCTCACGATCTGGGAGGCCCAGTTCGGCGACTTCTGCAACGGGGCCCAGGTCATTATCGACCAGTTCATATCGTCCGCCGAAGACAAATGGGACCTGCTGAGCGGGCTCGTGATGTTGCTCCCGCACGGCTTCGAAGGTCAAGGTCCCGAGCACAGCAGCGCTCGCCTCGAGCGCTTCCTCCAGCTCTGCGCTGAGGACAACATGCAGGTCGTCAACTTGACGACTCCTGCTCAGATCTATCACTGCCTCCGCCGCCAAGTGATCCGAGCCTGGCGAAAGCCCTTGATCGTGATGTCCCCCAAGAGCCTCCTCCGTCTCCCGGCCGCGGGCTCTTCCCTCGAAGACCTCGCCAAGGGCGGGTTCCAAAGGGTGATCGGCGATCAGCTCGAGCGGGGGCCCAAGACGCTGAAGGTCAAGCGGATCCTGCTCTGCAGCGGGCGCCTCTACTACGACCTCTCCGCTTACCGCCAGGACGAGGGGCGAGAGGACGTCGCGATCGTCCGCCTCGAGCAGCTCTACCCCTTGGACCACGCGGGTCTCCGCGATGAGCTCCAGCCCTTCCTTCCCGGTGGCGCCCACGCTCAGGAGTCCATTCAGGTCTTCTGGGTCCAAGAGGAGCCAGTCAACATGGGCGCGTGGTATTACCTGCGCGCCGTCTTCGGCGAGTCCTTCTGGGGTCGCGCGCCCTTTGGGCACGTGGCTCGAGACGACTCTGCAAGTCCCGCCACGGGCTCTCCCACGAGCCACAAGCGCGAGCAAGCCTTCCTGATCCGACGCGCGTTCGGCGCGGCCTAACTAGGCGCCCAAGGAGAATCCCTTCATGCCCGTCGAACTCCAGGTCCCACATGTGGGCGAGTCCATTTACGAGGTCACGATCGGCGAGTGGCTCAAGGGAGAGGGGCAATTCGTCCAGCTCGACGAGCCTGTCGTCGCGCTCGAGACCGATAAGGCCAGCCTCGACGTCCCGGCCCCAGTCACCGGCACGATCACCCAGGTCCTCAAGCAGCCGGGTGACACGGCCCAGGTTGGCGAGACGATCGCGTTCATAGAACCCGGGGAGGCTCCGCCAGACGGTGGGGCTGCTCCCGCCGCGGCCAGCTCGTCGTCTGAGCAACCGAAGACGGGCAGCCGCACGATGACCGTCAACGTCGGGGGCGGCGCCGGCGACGACATAGTCGTCATGCCCGCGGCCCGCCGGCTCCTCTCAGAGCGCGGCCTGCGGCCCCAGGACATAACGCCCACCGGGCCCGGTCGACGACTCCTCAAAGAGGACGTCCTCCGCCACATTGAAATGAAGGACAGCGAGCCAAAGGTTGCCGCCTCGCAAGCAGCACCTCGCCCCGCGGCCCCAAGCCCTGCCCCGGCCTCGGCAGCGCCCGCCCAGCGAGAGGAGATCGTGGCCATGTCCCCGCTCCGTCGCCGGATCGCGGAACGTCTCGTTCAGAGCCAGCAGACGGCGGCGATGCTCACGACCTTCAACGAGGTCGACATGAGCGAGATCTTCGCGCTCCGCAAGTCCTACAAGGAGGCCTTCACGGAGCGCCACGGGACCAAGCTCGGGTTCATGAGTTTCTTCGTGAAGGCCACCATTGAGGCTCTCAAGGAGTTCCCCGCGCTCAACGCCGAAGTCCGCGGGACCAACATCGTCTACAAGCGCTACTACAACGTTGGGGTCGCCGTCGGGGGCGGCAAGGGGCTCGTGGTCCCCGTGATCAAGGACGCCGATCGACTCAGCTTCGCTGGCGTCGAGCAGACGATCCGCGACTTCGCGGTCCGGGCCCAGAAGAACAAGATCCGCCCCGACGAGCTTCAGGGCGGCACGTTCACGATCAGCAACGGCGGCGTCTACGGGTCACTCCTCTCGACCCCGATCATTAACCCGCCCCAGGCCGCGATCCTCGGAATGCACGGGATTCAGGAGCGCGCCGTCGTCCGCGACGGAGTGGTGGTCGTGCGCCCCATGATGTATCTCGCCGTGACCTACGATCACCGCTTGGTGGACGGGCGCGAGTCCGTGACTTTCCTTCGTCGAATCAAAGATTGCATTGAGCATCCCAGCCGAATCCTGCTGGAGGTCTGAGCCATGAGCGACCACTACGACCTGCTGGTGATTGGCGGCGGCCCAGGCGGCTACGTCGCAGCGATTCGCGGCGCGCAACTCGGCCTGAACGTGGCCGTCGTTGAGAAGGAAAAGCAAATGGGGGGGACCTGCCTCCGGGTGGGTTGCATTCCCAGCAAGGCGCTCTTGGAGTCGAGCCACCGCTTGGTCGAGGCCGGCCACGACCTCGCGGCCCACGGGGTCCTCGTCGACAACGTGCGGTTCGACCTCGAAACCATGATGGCCCGCAAGAACAAGATCGTGAGCGGTCTCGCGACTGGGATCAAAGGCCTGCTCAAGAAGAACAAGGTCACTCGACTCGTGGGCCACGGTCGCCTCGCCGGCGCCGGCTCTGCGCAGGTCCTCGGTCCCAAGGGGGAGACGAGCCTGACCTACGACAACTGCATTCTGGCCACGGGGAGTTCGGTCTCCTCGTTGCCCTTCATTACGCTCGACTACGACCGAATCGGGACCAGCGACCAGGCCCTGAGTTACCCCGAGGTCCCCAAGCACCTCGTCGTGATCGGAGCCGGCGTGATCGGGCTCGAGCTCGGCTCGGTTTGGCTCCGCCTCGGCGCCAAGGTCACCGTCCTCGAATACCTCGACCGGATCATGCCGGGGGTCGACTCTGAGATCGCAGCCGACGCGCTCAAAATCTTCAAGAAGCAAGGCTTCGAGTTCAAGCTCGGGGCGCGCGTCACGGGAGTTCGGACCACCGAAGACGGCGAAGGCTGTGTCGTCGACGCCGACGGGCTCGACCCCATTGAGTGCGACCGGGTCCTGGTCTCGGTCGGTCGCCGGCCGAACACCGACAACCTCGGACTCGAGAGCGCCGGCGTCATGACCAACGAGCGCGGTCAGGTCATCATTGACGGTCACCTGGCGACGACAGCGCCTGGGGTCTACGCCATAGGCGACCTCGTCCAAGGGCCAATGTTGGCTCACAAGGCTGAAGAAGAGGGGATCGCGGCCGTCGAGCGAATCGTGACCGGAACCGGCCACGTCAACTACGACGCGATCCCGAGCGTGGTCTACACCTACCCTGAGATCGCGTCAGTCGGCAAGACCGAAGAGGAGCTCCAAGAGAGCGACGCGGACTACAAGAAGGGCACCTTCCCCTTCGCGGCCAACGGACGGGCCCACTGCCTCGGGGATCCCAACGGCAAGGTCAAAGTCCTCGCGGACGCGCGGACCGATCGAATTTTGGGGGTGCACATCATTGGACCCCACGCTGGAGACCTGATCGCGGAGGTCGCGGTCGCGGTCGAGTTTGGCGCCAGCAGCGAGGACCTCGCCCGCGCGGTCCACGCACACCCGACCCTGGCGGAGACCATCAAGGAAGCTGCGCTCGATGCGAATCGACGCGCGATCCACATGTAGGAGGCCCGAGTGGCCAGCGAGCAAGAGTTCAAGGACGCAGCGGACCGAGTCAAAGGACTCACGACCCGCCCGAGCAACGACCAGTTGCTCTCCCTCTACAGCCTCTACAAGCAGGCGACGAGCGGAGACGCAAGCGGGAAGCGCCCCGGCGCGTTCAAAATGAAGGATCGGGCCAAGTTCGACGCCTGGACCAAGATCAAGGGCAAGTCCAACGACGCTGCCCGCGACGAGTATGTCGCGCTGGTTCAGCGCCTCGAAGGCAAGTAGACCCGGGTGATCGTCGAGAGCTTTCCCGTCGGACTGCTGCAGTGCAACTGCACGATCTTGGCGTGTGAGATGACCCGCGAGGCGATCGTGGTCGACCCGGGCGGCGAGGTCGCTCGAATTCAGGCCCGCCTCGAGGCTAACGGGTTGAGGGTCGTCAAGATCATTCACACCCACGCCCACTTCGACCACGTGCACGGCACCCACGAACTCCAGGAGGCGACCGGGGCCGAGACCCTGCTCCACACCGACGACACCTACCTCATAGACGGCTACCGCGAGCAGCCGGCTATGGTCGGAATGAGCTTCGACACCGGACCTCCTCCCCGGATCGACGGGGGCCTCGAGCCTGGCACCTCGATTCGCTTTGGCGAAGGCGGCGCGCTCGTGCTCCACACGCCCGGGCACACGCCCGGGAGCTGCTGCTTTAGCGTCAAGACCCCAGACGGAGACTTGCTCCTCTCTGGCGACACGCTGTTCCGAATGGGGGTCGGTCGCACGGACTTCCCCGGCGGAGACTCAGATCAACTGCAGGGCTCGATTCGCGACCAGGTCTTGACCTTGGCCGAAGGGACGCGGGTGATCCCCGGCCACGGCCCCGAGACGACGATCGCCTACGAGCGGGCCAACAACCCGTTCCTCCAGGGCGCGTGAGCGAGGACTCTCCGGAGGGTCCACCCCCGGCGGAGGGATCCCCAGCCCCGCCGTCTCCTGACGAGCAAGGTCCGGCGGAACCCGCGCAAGGGGCCGCGTTGGGGGCCGTACTTCGGCTTCGGCTGAGGATCCTCCGCCGGCGCTACGGCTCCCCCTTCGAGGCGGTGCTCCTGCTCGTGGTCTCGCTCCTCGCGAGTTGGTTGCTCGGCAAGGCCGCGACCAAGATCCCGACCGAGCTCCTCTCGGCCGCCCTGAGCGCGGCTTGCCTGGCCACGCTCGGCGTCGCGATTCGAGCCGGCTGGTTCCTGCTCTACCGGAGCAAGGAGCTTGTGCTCCTCCTGACTCAGGGCGTCGAGCGGCGGACCCTGGTCGCGGCCCGCCTGATCGAACTCAGCCTCGGCGCGACCCTGCTCCTGATCCCACTCCTGGCGGGCGTCCGCGGGTTCCACGTCGCGACCGTCGGGACCGAAGCCGATCCCTTCCTTTGGCTGGCGGGCCTGCTCCTCGGGCCGGCCTTGGCCGCGACGGGTCTCCTCGCGGCTTGCGCTCTGGCTTCGCTATCGAGTGGGCCTCGCCGCGCGCTGACGGTTCTTGGCGTGTGCTCACTGTTCGTGCTCGTCGGCGTCTCGCCGGGCGGGCTCCAAGCGCTCCTCCTCGGTCCCTTGGCTCCGGGTCCGGTCCTCCTCGGGCTGGCCGCTGGCGAGGGCCGGATCTTGGCCCCGCTCTTGATCGCGACCCTCGCGCTCGCGTTTTCTTCCTTGGCGCTGGCCTTTCGGGGTCACGAGGCTCGCCGAGACCGGGCCGCACCCCGGACGGGCGATCGCGTCGGCTCCCCTTGGCTGGCTCGCGCGTTGCGCCGCCTGCTTCCAGCGCCGCTCGGCGCGCTGGCCGCTCGGGACCTGACCCTCGTCCTCCGCGGAGCTGCTCCGCGGGCCTGGCTGATCCTGTTCGGCCTCCCGTTCGCGCTGGCCCTGGTGCCGGCCTTCGCCGCCGACGAGACGATCCAGCCCTGGCAAATGCGGTTCGCGGTCCTGCTCCTGATCGGAATCATGGCTTCGGCGAGCGGGTTCCTGTTCGGGGTCGACCTCCCCCTGACCCGGCGGGGCTGCATGATCCTCGAGCGCACCCAGCCGCTCCGGGGCTGGCAAGTCCACGCCTCACGCTGGGGCTGCGCGGCGAGCTACGCCCTGCTCCTGACCCTAGGTGCCGCGATCATCGTGGCTCGCGTCCCACGCCCCGAGCTCGCTCTTCAGGCAGGTCACGTCTTGACGAGCGGGGTCCCGCTCGCGCTCCTCGTGACCCACCATGCGATCACGTTTGGAATGCGCGGCGAGGCAGAGGCCAACCCCGCAGAGGCCAGCGGGTATCCCTTCACTGGCGGGGTCGTCGTGCTCGGGTTCGCGTTCATGCTCGCGTTTCACTGGGCAGCGGCCGTCCTCTACGTCATGGTGTGGTCTGGATTCACCCGACGCGCGCTAGTGATTTGGGAGCGGAGCGAAGTCGCCGATCAGCCAGAGGCAGCCGCGTGATCGAGATCGAGAACCTCAAGAAGAGCTACGGCGAGCTGCGCGCGCTGGACGGCGTCAGCCTGAAAGTCGAACCCGGCGAGACCTACGGGCTGCTGGGTCACAACGGGGCGGGCAAGTCGACCCTCGCCAAGATCCTGACCGGGCTTCTCCGCGCCGACGCGGGCGTCGTGAAGATCTGTGGGATCGACGCTCAGGTTGATCCCCTCGAGGCTCGCGCCAAGCTGGGCTACCTCCCTGAGGAGAGCGTCCTCTACGAGGAGCTCTCGGCCCGCGAACACCTCGCGCTCTTTGGCGACCTGCGTCGCGTCCCTCGAGCGACTGCGGACGCTCGAGCCGAGCGCCTCCTGGGCTTCCTCGACCTGGCCGAAGCCGCCGACCGACCCGTGGCGAGCTATTCCCGTGGAATGCGCCGCAAGACCGCGATCGGGGTCGCCCTGATCGGGGACCCCGAGGTCGTGCTCTTCGACGAACCAACGGGCGGGCTCGACCCAGACGGCGCCCGCCGCTTCGCGGAGGTCTTGAGCGAGCTCAAGCGCCGTCAACGGACTGTGATCATTCAGAGCCACATTCTCGGCTTGGTCCAAAAACGCTGCGACCGGATTGGGATCCTCGATCACGGCCAGCTCAAGGCTCAAGGCACCCTCGAAGAGCTTCGAACAACGGCCGACATGCCTTCGGCCGACCTCGAAGACTTGTTCCTTCACCTCACCGGGCGGGAGGCCCGCGACGCCAAGGGCCTCCTCGACTAATCAGCCGGGCGGTGATCGCCCCAGAACCGGAGTCTCCGTGCTCAGTCACTCCCCTCGATTCGTCGCCGCGCTGGCGACGGCGCTCCTTCTGGGCGGCTGCGTTGCCGATCTCCGCCCGATGTCCCTCAGCGTCCTCGAGCAGCCTCGAAACGAAGCCTGCGGGCGCCGCGTGCTCGAGAACGCGGTCGCGCGCCAACACACTGAAGATGCGGCTCCCTGGCGAAGCCTACCTGCTGTCTCGGTGACCTTTGAGGACAGCTACTACGGCTTGATCGGCGCGATCGCCTGTCCTTGGCCGGAAGATCCCTGCGAGGTCGAAATGACCTTCGTGCCTGGGGTCGACACTTCGCAGGCTCGATTCAGCGACGAAGGGGTTCCCACCCTGTGGGGAATCCACGGCTGGAACACGTGGCGCAAAGCCGAGGGGCAAGAGGCGGTCTATGGGGACCTCGAGAGCGCGATCACGTTCTGGCTCCCGACCCTCCAGTACTTCCTCGAAATGCCCTTCCGACTCGCTGAGGCTGAGATCGTCGACTGCGCGGGGCCCGGCGAGATCGTCGTGGCGGGGAAGCGGACCGCCGTCGATCAGGTCTACTTGACCTGGGGGAGCTACGTTCCTCATCCCCGCTTCGACCAGTATCTGGCCCACGTCGACTCCACGACGGGGTTCCTGCTCCGGGCGGACTTCACGGTTCGCGACCTGGCTGGATTCGCCAAAGGCCGCGTCCTTTACGGGGACTACCGTCAGGTCGGTGACTACTGGCTCCCGCACCTGATCCAGATCGGTACCGATCCTCCCGAGGACATGCTGCACGAGCTGCGAATCTCAGCGTGGGCTCTCGACGGTCAGATCGAGATTCCAGATCCCAGTCTCCCGCCCAAGTCGAAGCCCTAAAGCGGAGGCCACGATTCTGAGAGGTCGCCCACGGAGGTCGTCTCACGACTCCCCTCCGCTAGGACGGCGACCTCGCTCAGAATCGTGCTCCGCTTTACTAGGAAGAGTTGGGTGTCGCCGAGTCCAGCACGTCCTCTGAGGGACTCAGTGCTGCCCATCACAAGTTGCGGCACATCCCATTGCTTTCGTAGGGGAGGGGTTTACAGCTCCTGACGTTGACAAGCCTAATCCCAGAGGCCGTCTGTCTCTCCCGGACAGGCGGGCGGGGGTAAACCCCGCACCCTACAGATCGCGAGAGGGCCCCTCCGCAAGACGCCTATTGGA
>JAESQQ010000223.1 GCA_016765095.1 Planctomycetota bacterium
CCCCGCCCGAGGGCCCGAGTGCGATCTGTAGGGTGCGGGGTTTACCCCCGCCCGAGGGCCCGAGTGCGATCTGTAGGGTGCGGGGTTTACCCCCGCCCGACGTCTGTCCCGGAGAGACTTGGTCGATCGCGGCGCGCGCAGGGGCTCCTTCGCTTGGCACTGCTGCTCTTGGTCGGTTTGGGCCTGAGCGGGTGCTTCGAGGTCGAGGACGAGTGGGTCCTCAACCCCGACGGCTCGGGGAAGGTGACTCGAGTCGTGACGCTCAAGCCGCGCGGGAAGCCGGCCACGGTGTGGGCCAAGCTCGGCATGAGGCGCGCGAAGGGCGTCGACGCCTGGGCAGACTTCAAGAGCGAGACGCTCGAGGACGGTCGCCTGCGCCTTCAGGCGACGGCCTACTTCAAGGACCTCAACACGGTCGACTTCAAGCTCGGGCCGCAGCCCTACTGGGGGCCGGCTGCGGGTGGCGAGCGGCGGATCGAACTCAGCGATCAAGACCCGGCCAAGAGCGTGAGCGCCGCGCCTTCGGCGGATCGCGCGCTGGCGACCAAGCGCATGAACTTCCTCAAGAGGGTCCTGCGCGCTTACCGGGGCGCAAAGAGCGCGACCTTTCGGACTCGTCTTCGCCTCTCGGGTGAGGTCAGCCAGGCGTCTGGGCTCAAGGGGGGGAAGGGCGGGACCTTGGACGCTGAGCTCTCCCTCGCGCGGATCTACGAGACGCTCGAGCCGCTCCTCGAGGACCCCGACTTCCTGCTCGAGCGGGGCCCGCGGCGATTGCTCGGCCCCGTCGTGAACAAGAAGGCCTTCGGGGGAACGCTGGGCGCGGTCGTCAAGGCGGGCAAACCCCTGTTCGACTACGCGAAGGAGTCTGCCGCGGCGCGGGCTAAGAGCGATCGAATCCTCGACGAGGTTGGCGTCGACGCCGTGGCGGGGGGGCGTCCGCTGCGATTGCTGCGAGCGCGGGTGACCTCGCTGACTTATCTGCGGAGCAAGCGCGCGGCACCGAGCAACATGCGCTACACCCTGCATGAGTTTCAGCCCCACATGCGGCTGCGGCTCCGGTTCAAGTTCAACGGCAGGCCGATCGCGGTCGAGGGCGTCGAACTCGACTCGGCGAAGGCCTTAAAGGGCACAGAGCTCAGGCTGGAGAAGTTTGCGAAGTTCCACAAGGTCGAGCTCGACGACGAGGACAAGTCGATCGCAGACGCCGACTTGATCCTCGACTACCCCCCGCGCGGGTTTCGCGGTCTAGGGAAGATCAGCGGGAACGTCCGGATTTGGATCGCGACCGAGACCAAAGATCAGGACCTCGGGTTCACCAAGATCGCGGCCGGAGAGTCGACCGCTGACTCCGAGATTCGCTCGGTCAGCGGGGGCTGGGTCACGATCGTGTGTGCCACGATCAAGGCCAGCGATATCCAGTCCGTGCACTTCGTGACGTCAGCGGGGAAGAAGATCAAAGCCCAGGTCCTGTCCTCCTTTGATCGCCACGAGGGCTCGCAGGTGATGGTCAAGGCGCCTCGCAAAGTGAAGTCCGGTGAGCCGCTCCGGGTCGTGTTCTCGCTCTACGCCGACAAGGCGCTCGTGGAGCTCCCCTTCGAACTCGAGGGGATCGACCCCACGGGCGCGCCCGTGCAGAAGAAGAAGAAGAAGTAGGGCCTAAGCGACCGGTTGGCCCGCGACAAGGGCGTGGACTTCTTCTTCGGTGAAGATCCGCTTGCTCTGCTTGGCCGCGTTGAAGAGGCGGTCGATCAGCTCGTCGCTGGCTTCGATCTCGCGCTTCTCGAGCCAGTAGGTGACGTTGCTCCGGCCGCTCATGGGGCCGATCGTGATCTTCTGCTCGAGGCCGAACTCGTCAGCCGGGACGCCCGAGTAGACGCGGTTCGCGAGCCAGGAGTCTCCTCGTCGAAGCGCCTTGATCACCGCCGCAGCGTGCACGCCGGTCGCCGTCTCGAAGGCGTCCTTGCCCACGACGGGGTAGTTGACCGGGACGGGGACGTGGCAGGCTTCGCTGACCTTGGCCACGTAGGCGGGGAGCTTGCTGAGGTCGCGGCCCTCGTCGAGGAGGCCCATGAGCTTCATGTTGACCAAGAGCTGGTCCATGGAGGTGTTGCCGCAGCGCTCGCCGATTCCGAGCGCGCAGCCGTGGACTTGATCGACGCCGGCCTCGATCGCCGCGATCGCGTTGATCAAGCCGAGGCCCCGGTCGTTGTGCCCGTGCCAGTCGAGCTTGACGCCGCTGACGCCGGTCTTCTTGACCAAGGCCTTCATGTGAGAGATCAGCTGGTAGACCCCGTGGGGGGTCGAGTGCCCGACCGTGTCGCAAATGCAGAGGCGCCGGGCTCCGTGGTCGATCGCGGCTGTGTAGAGGGCGTCGAGGGTCTCGGGGTTGGCGCGGGAGGTGTCCTCGGTGACGTACATCACCTCGAGGCCCTCACCGACTGCGAAGTCGATCGCGTCGGTCGTGTGCTTGAGCATGCGCTCCATGTCCCAGTTCTCGGTCACGCGACGGATCTCCGAGCTGCCGAGGAAACAGGAGGCCATGATCGGGACGCCGGTCTTCTGGACGATGTCGGCGATCGGCTGCATGTCGGCGATCATGGTTCGGCCCGCGCAGTTGGCCTTGACCGAGAGCTTGCTGTCGCGGATCTCCTCTGCGAGGCGCGTGACGTCCGCGATCGCGCGCGGGCCGGCGCCCGGGAGGCCGATATCGGCGGTGTCGATCCCGAGCGCGTCTATGAGGTGCAGGATCTCGATCTTGTCTTCGATCGAGGGGTCGTGGACCGAGGGGGACTGGAGCCCGTCTCGGAGGGTCTCGTCGTCGAGGGTGACCCGCGGTCGCTCGGCCGGGCGCTCGACTTCGTTCCAGTCGTAGATCAGGTTCTCTTGGTCGGACACGAGGCCTCCCCTGTTGGCTTGAGTTTATGGGATCGATCGAGGCGCGGAAGCGCTAACTGCCCCGAGCCGCTTCTAGCGAGCCGGCTTGCGAAGGTAGAAGTAGGTGACCGTCGGCGATCGCTGCTGGGACTGAATCAGCTCCCAGCCCTGGGAGGCGAGCGAGTCGAGGACGTGCTCGTAGAAGATCGCTTCGGCGCCGTCGGCCCCCCCCAGGCGAACAGCCTCCTTCCAGTCGAGCTTGTCCTTGTAGTCGCGGGGATCGAGACGGAACACCTCGTAGTCCCACTTCGCGCCTCGCTCTTGGGCCTGGGCTTGGGGCCAGCCGCCGCTGATCAGGAGGGTCAGAACGCTCGCGGCGAGCGCGACGAGGAGGGCCTTGAGGGGGTCACGCATGAGCTGCTCCGTGGCCCAGGAGGGCCGCAACGTGGGTTCGCGCCCACGATAAGGTCCGGGGCGGGGCTGTGCCCCGCTGGTATAACGGCGCGAGAGGTATTCCATGGCCGACAAGAAGAAATCCGACCAGCCGACGCCCAAGCCCAAGAAGAAGAAGGGCGGGCTGATCATGCGAGTGATCGTGTCGGGTGCGATCGGCCTGATCGGGGTTTGGATGGCCCTCTACTCGATGCAGCTCGGCAAGTCGCCCCACACCTGGGACAAGGACGAGTGGAAGGGCTTCTTGAGCTTCTCCAAGCAGCAGGTCGAGGAGGCCAAGGCCAAGGTCGAGAAGGTCGACTGGGACGCGCTCAAGGACAAGATCACCGCCAAGACCAGGGAACTCTGGGCGAAGACCCCCGAGCTCGAGAAGAGCCTGGACCGGACCTTGGCTCGGATTCGCGGCGAGAAGAAGAGCGGCGAGCGGGTTGACTCTAAGACGGGCTCAGAGACTCCGGCTGCCGTGATCGAGCCGAGCGACCTCGAGGTCGGCTGCGAGGCCTTGCGCGACGGGACCCGGGCCTACAGGAAGTCGGTCAAGGAGAACGGCACGGTCGACCAGGGGGAGCTCAAGAGAGCTAAGAAGCTGCTCCAGAAGGCTCAGGACTACCTCGAGCGTGCTCACGAGCAAGCCAAGGACGCAGACGACGAGGGACTGGCTGCCGAAGTCGAGGGCTACATTCAGCAATGCAACGTCTACCTCGAGGACGTCTCCAAGCGAGAGACGCTCTAGAACTGGACGGCGACCATGAACCGGAGACCCATGAGGTCGGTCCTGTACTGCTCTCGGTTGTGGTCGCGAATGTCGAGGAAGAGCGAATACCACTCGAGCATCATGTGGGCGTGCTCAACGAGCTCGAGGCGAATCCCCGCCCTCCACTCGCGGTAGCGGAACCTCCAGCGGCCCTTCTCTGCGCCCAGAGTGCTGGTCCTAAAGTCGAGCCACTGAATGTCGCCGTAGGCGTAGATCACGTTCCAGATCGAGACGTCTAGGCCCCCGCCTAGGGTCGGGATAATGGCCTCCTGAGAGTTGTGAATCGAGAGGCCCTGCGGGGAGGCGCGGATCTTGATCTCGTTCTTGACGTAGCGAAACGTCGTCAAGAGACGTGCAGTCAGGAAGTCCGCGAGCGGGAGGTCGATATAGCCGCCGAGGGCGATCGTCCGGAAGCGATACCGGGTGTCGAGAATGTTCCCGACGTTGATCCGTTGCTCCTCGAGCCGAATGATCACGTCGTTGTTCTGAGTTTCCCCGCGCCAGAGCGCCTCCACATACTGGACCCTGAGCCCTCCCGTGTTCTCCCAGGCCAACTCGATCTCAAAGGTCGGGACGAGGAAGTTCTGGCTGAGGTCGAGCTGTTTCAGGTAGTCGACCCGATCGCCTCGTCGGCCCTCCGAGATTGCGCGGGCCGGGTCCAGCCGAACAAAGCCCTCCAGGATCGGAATGTAGTAACCGAGCCGAACGCGCGTCTTGAGGTCGCCCCCAGCGCTGGGGTCGGCGCTCGGGGCCGGAAAGAGCCCCTGCGCACGAGCGTCTTGGGGGGCGCCGAGGAGGAGGGCCAGCGCGAGGAGGGCCAGCGCCGGGGCTGGGACGCGGGGAGCCTCGAGGCGCGCTTGGCGGAGGAGCGTGACTCCCCTCGGGAGCCAAGCTAGGGCCGCTAGCGCGAGCGCGCTGCCGAGGGCTACCAGGGGCGAGGGGTAGGCGTAGGGGACGCTCTGGGCCGCAGGCAGGAGCCGATAGAGCGATCCCTGGCGAAGCAGATCCTCACCCGCGCAGGTTCCACTCAGGATCGGGAGCGGCGAGTGGAGCACGAGGCTGAGCGCGGTTTGGGACTCGAGAGGGAGCGCACCTGCCAGGTAGGGCAGGGCGAGCGCGAGGCAGCCGACGGCGGTCGCCAGCGCCTGTCCGCCTCGCTCGCTCCAGCTGCGCAGGCCGAGCAGGACCCCCCCGCAGAGGGCGAGGTAGGCCGTCGTGAGCAGGGCGGGGCTGGGGTCGAAGCGGAGGGCCGCCAACAAGCCTGGCGCGAGGAGGAGGGCCGCGACGTTCCTCAGACGAGGGAGCGCGGGAGCGGTCACGCAGAGCGCGAGAGCCAAGAGCAACGAGAGGTGGGTAAGGCTGGGCGCCAGGGCTCCCGCAGCGAGGCCCAAGACGAGCAGCGAGGCCTGCGCCAGGCGGCTGTCCGGGGTCTGCTGCTCTTCTTGTTGGGTAGGGGGCGTCTCCGCCACGTTCGCTCCTGTTCCTCCCGCTGGAGATCGCTAGAGGATAGACGCGAGGGCGTCACCTTTGGGTCACCAGATTCAGAGATCCGGGAGAGGTTAGCTGGGGCGGGGTTGCGCGGCGCTACTCGGGGCCAAGGGCCCCCAGGATCTTCCGAACGGCCTTGGCGCCTGAGCTTGCGGGGGGTAACTCTCGGAGGGCTTGCCTTGATAGTCGGCAATCGTCTCCACGAACTAGACGATAGCGGGAAAGGTCGAGCGATCGCGCTCAGCGAAGCTAGCCGGCGGAGCTCAGGCCGGAGGGTTGAGCCACTTGCTGAGCCCGCTCAGCTCCCAGCCCTCGTCCAGATCGCTCGCCAGGCGGCCGGGGCCGGTCGAGCTGAGGGTCGGGATCGCCGAACGAAGCGCGCGCTGCTCAGCGAGGAGCACCTCGCGCTGGATCGAGAGCCTGGTCAGGAGCTGAATCGCCGGGTGGTCCGCGTTCAACCCGAGCCCCGCGAACAGGTCTCCGAGATAGACTCCGTGGGCGAGGCCAAGCAAGCAGAGCTCGACGTAGTGGGTCTGCTTCTCCGAGCTCCAGTCTGGGATCGAGCCCGGGCCGACCTCGTAGAGCTCGTCGAGGGCGACGCCGCGCAGCTCAGGGTGGGCTTCCTTACATGAGGGCAGCTCGGGGTCGCCGGTCTGACCGGGGTCTGGGGCCACGAACACCAAGGCGGCGCGACCGTCGTCGAGGCGCACGGGGTGGGGGAGGTAGTGGACGACCCCCGACTTGGGAGGGCCGGTCCGCTTCCAGAGCTCGGCTCGAAACGCGAGCGGGTCGTCGCCCGCTCCCTCCGCCAACTCGATCAGATACTCCCCGATCTCCTGGGAGCCGGCGGCCCCGCGGAGCGCGGCCCAGCAGCGAGGCGAGTAGCCCTCTCGGCCGACGAGCTTGGCCTCCCCTTCGCGCTCGACGTGCAGCAGGAGCGCTCCGCAGCCCCCCTCCGTGCGGTCGGGGGCGCGACCGGCGCGAGCTCCCAAGAGCGCGCGCTCCGCGACGACTTCCATGGCCAACCGGCCCCCCTTTTGAGGCGGCTTTCCGAACTGGCGCGGGGCGCGTAGCCAAGTCAACTCAGCGTCGCGGATCTGTTCCAGCTGAGGTCCGAGGCCCCGGGCGCTGAGGAGCGAGCCGTAGCCCACAAAGAGGGTCGCGCTCACCAAGGCTCGCCGCGAGTCAGGACGACGCCGACTTCGTCGAGCCGCTCCCGGAGGCAGGCCTCGACGGCGAGGGGGTCGGGCAAGAGCTCCGCTGCGAGCTTCGAGATTCCCTCCTCGACCAAGCGCTCGAGATCGCCCAGATCGGGGTCGAACTCGAACTCGTCGCTGGAGTCCGCCTCGTCGCTAACCTCTGAACCTGTCGCTTCGGCTTCGCTCCTCGCGGTCTCGTCGCCGCTGGAGTCCGCCTCGTCGGGGTTCTCTGAACCTGTCGTTTCAGCTTCGCCCTCTGCGGCCTCCCGCGCCTCGCGGGCCGCCTTCTTCTTCTTTTCCGCGGCGCGCTCGCGATCCTTGGCTCGCTTCCTGAGCGAGCGCGCGAGCCTGAGCAGCTGGCGCTCTTCCTGCCCGGCTCGATACCAGAGCCGCCGCCTCGATCCGTCGGCCAGATCGACGACGAGGTAGCGCGGTCCCGTCGAGACGATCTGGGCCGTCTTGGGGACGCGCGCGATCGTGTCCCCGCGCCAGGTGCGGTCGTCCTCGGTCGAGGCCGCCACTTCGTCGGGCTGAATCGCCTGGGTCCGGTGCACGCGGAGGCCGGTCCAGGCCGCGAGGACCAGGGCCGGGAGCGCGCCCGCTCCGATCAAGGGGAGCAGCTCCTCAAACCCCGGCGGGGCCATGGTGCGGGCGTAGTGATAGCTCGGCCCGAGCGTGACCAAGAACAGCAACACGTAGAGGATCCCGCTCGCCGCTAGGGCCGAGGTGATGTCGTTGTCCCCTCCTGGAAGGAGGCGAAGGTAGGCCGACCAGTGCCGATCTCGCATGCCGCGAGGATAGTGAACGGAGGAGGTTGGCGCGAGGGCGGCACTAGTTCTGCCTTACTGGCAGCGCTCCCACGGGCGACGCGGGACTTAGACCTGGCACGGACCTTGCCCCTGGGGGTGCTCGTAGGAGCAACTTCCATGAATCCAGACTTATTCACGGTCAAGAGCCACCAGGCTCTGCTCGCCGCCAAGCAACTCGCCAGCAACAACGGGAACCCCGAGATCACCGCGGTCCACCTCTTGTTCGAGTTGATCGCGCAACAGGACGGCGTCGTGCGGCCGACCCTCAAGAAGATCGGCGTGACCCCCCAGGTCCTCCAGGCGGCCCTGGCCGTCGACCTCGACTCCCTGCCCCGCGCAGAGGGCGGCCAAGTCGGCGTCGCGTCCAGCCTGGAGCGGGTCTTGAGCGAGGCTGAGGCGGTCATGAGAGAGCTCGGCGACGAGTATCTCTCGACCGAGCACCTGCTCCTCGCCATGACCCGGGTCAGCTCGGATCCCGTCCAACCTCTCCTGGGCCGGGCCGGTGTCACCAAGGACGTCGTCCTCGAGGCCCTCAAGGCGGTCCGAGGCGGCCAGCGGGTCCTCGATCGCGAGCCCGAGGAGACTTATCAGACCCTCGAGCGCTTCACGCGCGACCTGACCCAGCTCGCGCGGACGGGCAAGCTCGACCCCGTGATCGGGCGCGAGCCCGAGATCCGGCGGGTCATGCAAGTCCTCAGCCGACGGAGGAAGAACAACCCCGTCCTGATCGGTGAGCCGGGCGTCGGCAAGACCGCGATCGCCGAGGGCCTCGCGCTGCGCATCGTCGAGGGGGACGTCCCCGAGGGGCTCAAGCGCAAGAAAGTCCTCTCGCTCGACATGGGCGCGCTCGTGGCCGGCACGAAGTACCGGGGCGAGTTCGAGGAGCGGCTCAAGGCGCTCCTGCGCGAGATCGAGCAAGCCCAAGGCGAGATCATTCTGTTCATAGACGAGCTGCACACCGTGGTCGGCGCCGGCAAGGCGGAGGGCGCCTCGGACGCCGGACAGCTGCTCAAGCCCGCCCTCGCTCGCGGGGAGCTGCGCTGCATAGGCGCCACGACCCTCGACGAATACCGTCAGTACGTCGAGAAGGACAAGGCGCTCGAGCGTCGCTTCCAGCCGGTGTTCGTCGGCGAGCCGAGCGTCGAGGACACTCTCACGATCCTGCGCGGACTCAAGGAGCGCTACGAGGTGTTCCACGGAGTGCGGATTCAAGACGCGGCGCTCGTCAGCGCCGCTCGTCTGGCCGATCGCTATATCTCCGAGCGCTTCCTCCCCGACAAGGCGATCGACCTCATAGACGAGGCCGCGAGCGGTCTCCGCCTCCAGCTCGACAGCTCGCCCGTCGAACTCGACACGCTCGAGCGCAAGGCCCTCACGCTCCAAGTCGAGGAGCAGGCCCTCTCGGGCGAGCGGGACGTCGACAGCAAGATTCGCCTTGGGCGAATCCAACGCGAGCTGGCCGACTTGCGCGAGGAGCTCAGCCAATTGCGCGCCCGCTGGGAGAACGAGAAGGCCGAAATCGACGCCCTCCGTCAGCTCAAGGAGGAGATCGAAGAGCGCAAGACCGAAGAGCAGCAAATGCTTCGAGACGGCGACTTGGCCCGCGCGGCCGAGCTTCGCCACGCCGTCCTCCCGGCCCTCGAGGAGCAGGTCGTGGCTCGCCAGGCCGGGATCGAAGCCCGCCCCCAAGGCCTCCGCCTCCTCCGCGAGGAAGTCGGCCACTCGGACGTGGCCAAGGTCGTGGCTCGCTGGACCGGGATCCCCGTCGAGCGCATGCTCGAAGGCCAGCGCGAGAAGTTGCTCCGCATGGAGGCTCGCCTCGGCGAGCGCGTGGTCGGACAGACCGAGGCTGTGGCCAACGTGGCCGCCGCCGTTCGCCGGGCCCGCGCCGAGCTTCAAGACCCCAACCGCCCGATCGGGAGCTTCCTGTTCCTAGGTCCAACCGGCGTCGGCAAGACCGAGCTCGCCAAGGCTCTCGCCGAGCAGCTCTTCGACAGCGAGGAGGCCTTGGTCCGAATCGACATGTCCGAGTACATGGAGAAACACGCCGTCTCGCGCCTGATCGGGGCCCCTCCTGGCTACGTTGGCTACGAGCAAGGCGGACGGCTGACGGAGTCGGTCCGCCGCAGGCCGTATGCGGTCGTGCTCTTCGACGAGATCGAGAAGGCGCACCCCGACGTGTTCAACGTCCTGCTCCAGCTCCTCGACGACGGTCACCTGACCGACGGGCAGGGACGGACGGTTAACTTCCGCAACACGGTCGTGATCATGACGAGCAACCTCGGCACCGAGCGAATTCAAGTCGCGACCACCGACGCCGAAGGACGCGTCGACGAGGAGACTCGCCGCGAGATCCAGCTCCTCCTCAAGGGGCACTTCCGACCCGAGTTCCTCAACCGGATCGACGAGACGACGATCTTCCACAGCCTCTCGCTGACGCACGTCACCAAGATCCTGGGGCTCCAGGTGGAGAAGCTCAAAGCCCGGCTCGCGCTGCGCGGAATCGGCCTCGAGCTGAGTCCGGCGGCCCTCGAGCGCCTCGCCAAGCGAGGCTACGACCCCGAATTTGGGGCGCGACCCCTCAAGCGTGTCCTCCAGCGAGAGGTCCAAGACCCCCTCGCGCTCGGCGTGCTCGAGGAGCGCTTCCACGCCGGCCAGGTGATCCACGTCGACGTGGACCCCCTCGGCAAGCTTACGTTTCGGGCCGAGCTCGTCCCCCAAGAAGAGGAGCTCCTCGCGACGCCGGCCTGAGGCCTTTCAATCCTTAGGGCAGCGTTCCCTCCCCGTTGCGCTGCCCGACCCCTGATTGGCAGGGGGCGACCAGGTGTCGCCTCCTGCCGGTCGTTTTTTGGTCTGCTGAACCCTATGAAGCGACGCCTGAGTGACCACCCAGGAAACGAGCGGCTCGAACCTAGGGAGCAGACTCCAGACGAACTCCCAGGCCTCGCTCTTCACGCGAGCGACCTCCGTCGAATCGGCGTTCGCGGGAGCGTGGTCGGGGGAGCATTTGCGTCGCTCTATCTCCTAGTCATGTTCCTCACCGAGTCGACGCCTGGGGCGTGGGACTTGGCGTTGGCAGCTCTCGCGATCCTGTTCTGGGCCGTCGGGATCGCGCCCTTCTCCTGGCTGGAGTTCGACGCAGCTCGTCGCCTTGAAGGCCGCCCGACTCGGCGGGGCCTGGTCGCCGCCTTCTTCGCCAGCGCGGCCCTCCTGTGCGCGGTCCACCTTCAGTTTTTGTTCGCGCTTCGCCTCCAGACCGAGAGCCACGCGATCGCTTCGCAGCGACTCCTCGAGGAGTTCCTCTCGGACGGCTGGGTCGTGACGGGGGTCACGGCGGCCTACCTCAGTCTGACGCTGCTCGGGGTCACACTTTCGCGCCTTCGAGCAGGGAGCAAGGGCCTGCGGACGCTCTGCTTGCTGCTGACCCCGGTCCACCACGCGATCCTGAGGGGCGGGATTTGGGTAGGCGACGCGCTCGATCGGCGCCTGCTCGAGCGAGGCGACTCAGAGCGCGAGGAATCGGGCTCGAAAGGCGCGGAGATCCTCCGCTGAGGCCTTGGCGGTCTTGAGCCGGACGTAGGTCCCGGTCGGATCCCGCGTGATCGACTCCGCGAGAGCGGTCGCCGAGGTGACGAGAGCGTCTAGCTTGCTTCGGAGCACTCGCCGCAAGATCCTCTGGAGCGCCCGTCCGATGCCGTGGAAGAGGCGACCCTTGATGCGGAATGCGACCTTGGCCGAGCACACCAGCGGTGCCGGTCCTTGGGCGCTCTTCGTCGTGGGAGCCTGGGGGAAGCGAATCAAGATCACGCCCACCCCGCGGATCTTGGGGAACAGGGAGACCTCGAGCGTCCCGCGCGCGATCACGACCAAGCGACCCGGTTCCGAGAGGACTCGCTCCCCCTCGGCCTTGGCGCCTGCCTTGTCGTCGATCTGGAAGCGCTGCTCGCGACGCCGGCCTGAGGCAGCGCGCGCTGGCTCAGCTCGGGGGGAGCGGCTCGAGCTCGACGTCGTCGGCGAGTCCTGATTCGTCGGCGGGGCCGGCGGCCGGCG